>CAMQUV010000008.1 GCA_947037995.1 uncultured Rikenellaceae bacterium | reverse complement strand
CCGGACTTCGTTGGTCACACTATTGCAGTGCACAACGGGAATAAATTTATTCCTGTGTATGTTACTGAAAATATGGTAGGTCATAAACTTGGAGAATTCTCGCCTACGAGAACTTTCCGTGGACACGGTGGTAACAAAAAACGCTAAGTCATCTTAGCTTATTTATTACCTATTTAACTACCTAATTAAAATTTTATTAACTCTTAATATTACAACATCAATATAATGGGTGCAAGAAAAAGAGAAAGAGCTGAAAAGCTCAAAGCAGAAAAAAAAGTGACAGCTATCGCGTCACTCAAGAACTGCCCTACATCGCCTCGTAAAATGAGACTCGTTGCAGATATCATTCGTGGTGTCGAAATTAATAAAGCACTTGCTATTCTTAAATTTAGCAAACAAGACGCTGCTATTACATTACACACACTTCTGAAATCTACTATAGCTAACTGGGAAGCAAAAAATCCTAACGAAACTATTGAGACTACTCCGCTTTGCGTTAAAACTATTATGGTTGACTCGGCGAGACAACTTAAACGTATTCAACCTGCCCCGCAAGGGAGAGCGCACAGAATCCGTAAACGCTCTAACCATATCACTATTATTGTTGATAAATTAGTGCCTACTATAAAATCAACTAAAACCAAAGAAGTATCTGAATAATGGGACAAAAATGTAATCCAATCTCCAATAGACTCGGTATTATCCGTGGTTGGGACTCAAACTGGTACGGTGGTAAAGAATTCGGAGCAAAACTGCTTGAAGATGCCAAAATCCGCCAATACCTTGTAGCTAGACTGCAAAAAGCATCTATCTCTAGAATAATCATCGAACGTACACTTAAACTTGTTACTGTTACTATCTCTACTTCTAGACCTGGTATCATAATTGGTAAAGGTGGTACTGAAGTGGATAAACTCAAAGAAGAACTCAGAAAACTTACTGGTAAAGAAGTGCAAATTAACATCTTTGAAGTAAAAAAACCTGAACTCGATGCAGTTATCGTTTCTAACAACATTGCTAGACAAGTCGAAGGACGCATCTCGTACAGAAGAGCTATCAAAATGACTATCGCTTCTACTATCAGAATGGGTGCCGAAGGTATCAAAATCTCTATCTCTGGACGTGTTGGTGGTGCTGAAATGGCACGTACCGAACACTACAAAGAAGGACGTATACCGCTTCACACTTTCCGTGCTGACATTGACTACAACCTTGCGGAAGCTCTTACGAAAGTAGGACTCCTTGGGATTAAAGTCTGGATTTGCCTTGGTGAAGTCTACAACAAAAGAGAACTCTCTCCACTTGCTAGTATGACTGCTACTAACGCTACTTCTAATGGTCAAAGCAACAGAGGTGGTGATAAAAGGAGATCTGGTGATAAAAGAAATCACAAAAACAACAAGTAAAGAGACCTTTTTACACATATAAATTTATAAACAATTAAAAATTAACTAATATGTTACAGCCAAAAAGAACCAAATTTAGGCGTATGCAAAAAGGTCGTATGAAAGGCCTTTCAGGAAGAGGGAATCAACTCGCTTTCGGAAGCTTCGGAATCAAAACCCTTGAAGCTGCCTGGATTACCGGTAGACAAATTGAGGCAGCACGTCAAGCTATCGTGAGATATATGAAACGTGAAGGTCAAGTATGGATCAAAATCTTCCCAGATAAACCTATTACCAAAAAACCTGCAGAGGTTCGTATGGGTAAAGGAAAGGGTGCACCTGAAGGCTTTGTCGCTCCGGTCACTCCTGGTAGAATTCTTTTCGAAGCCGAAGGGGTACCCCTTAGCGTTGCGAAAGAAGCTCTTAGACTTGGTGCTCAAAAACTTCCCGTTGCTACGAAATTTATCATCAGAAAAGACTTCGTTGAAACACAAGACTAATACCCTATTATCCTTTTACTTTAAACAATATATTTCAATAATATAATGAAAATTGCAGAAATAAACGAACTCTCTGTTGAAGAACTAATCGAGAGAATCGACGCTGAAAAAGCAAACTTGCAAAAAGCTAAAGTCAATCACACTATCTCGCCGACTGAGAACACTACTACTATCAGAAGTGCTCGTCGTGATATAGCCAGAATGATGACTGCGCTTGCTAATAAAAATACTAATAACAACACTAAGCTATAATTTTAAAATGGAAAGAAATCTTAGAAAAGAAAAAGTTGGCGTTGTAGTCAGCAACAAGATGGACAAGTCTATTGTTGTAGCGGTTGCCCGCAAAGTGAAGCACCCTATCTATGGTAAATTCGTTAACAAAACTACTAAATTCGTAGCACACGACGAAACTAACGATTGCCAAGAAGGTGACACAGTTAAAATACAAGAAACAAGACCTCTTAGCAAAAATAAATGCTGGAGACTCATAGAAATCATCGAAAGAGCTAAATAATTATGATACAACAAGAATCTAGACTTAAAGTCGCTGACAATAGCGGCGCCAAAGAAGTTCTCTGCATCAGAGTGCTCGGAGGTACTGGTAGAAGATATGCTTCTATCGGAGATAAAATTGTAGTGACAGTAAAAGCTGCTGCGCCTAACGCAGAAGTTAAAAAAGGTACTGTCTCAAAAGCTGTAGTTGTCAGAACTAGCAAAGAAATTCGTCGTCCTGACGGGTCGTACATCAGATTTGATGACAACGCTGCTGTTCTACTTAACAACCAAGGCGAAATGAGAGGTACTCGTATCTTTGGACCTGTTGCCAGAGAACTACGTGAAAACTATATGAAAATTATCTCACTGGCACCGGAAGTGCTCTAATCAAATTAACTAATCTTCATTTATAACATAATAATATGAAATTACACATCAAAAAAGGTGACACAGTAATTGTTCTCGCTGGTGATGACAAAGGTAAACAAGGGAAAATCCTTGAGGTTATTATTGACAAACAGCGCGCTGTTGTCGAAGGTGTAAATATTGTCAAAAAACACACCAAACCTAACGCCAAACATCCACAAGGAGGCATAATCGAAATGGAAGCACCAATTCACATCTCTAATCTTCAAATTCTTGACCCGAAAACCAACGTCCCTACACGCATTTGCCGTAAAGTAGCCGAAAATGGAAAACTTGTCAGAGTTGCTAAAAAATCAGGGGAGGAAATTAAATAATGAGCTACACACCAACACTCAAAACTAAGTACCAGGAACATGTTATTCCGGAACTTATGAAACAATTTGGATACAAAAGCATTATGCAATGCCCAAAACTTGTAAAAATCGTCCTTAACCAAGGTATGGGAGCGGCTGTTACCGATAAAAAACTTATCGATACTGCACAGCAAGAACTCTCGATTATTGCAGGCCAAAAAGCTGTCCAAACTAAATCGAAAAAAGATATCTCTAACTTCAAACTTCGTAAACATATGCCTATCGGTGTCAGAGTTACTCTGCGCAGAGAACAAATGTACGAATTCCTTGAAAGACTTATTGCAGTATCACTTCCTCGTATTAGAGACTTTAAAGGTATTAATAACAAATTTGATGGAAAAGGTAACTACACTCTTGGTGTTACTGAACAAATCATCTTCCCGGAAATTGATATCGATAAAATTTCTAAAATTCTTGGAGTCGAAATTACTTTCGTTACCTCGGCTAACAATGACCAAGAAGCGCTTGCGCTTCTTAAAGAATTCGGACTTCCGTTCAAATCTATTAACCAATAATAACTTATATCCAAAATGGCTAAAGAATGTATGAAAGCACGCGAAGTGAAACGTGCTAAACTAGTAGAAAAATTTGCGGAGAAAAGAGCTGCCCTTAAAGTTAAAATCAAAGAAGCTTCGGCTAAAGGTGAACTTGACTATGAAAGCATCGCAGCACTTGCCAAACTTCCTAGAAACTCAAACCCTGTTAGAATGCACAATAGATGCGCTATCACCGGTAGACCTAAAGGATATATGAGATACTTCGGTCTCTCGCGTATTCAATTCCGCGAAATGGCTTCTAATGGACTCCTTCCTGGTGTCAAAAAAGCTAGCTGGTAATACCTAAATATTTATTACCTTGCTAACACTTGGTATATAACAGTGAAAGACTTACTTGACTAACACTGCTAAATAATATTTTTTACTTAAATCATCCCAATGTACTGAAAGTACGTTGGGATGATTTGCTTTTTTTTAACTATATTTGTAACTAATTACTAACTATATACACACCAAACTATGAGCGAAATCAGAGACGTTCAACCTGATAGCGAAATTGATACGCTAATTAGACCGCAAGCACTCGAAACCTTTAGCGGCCAAGATAAAATTGTTGATAACCTAAGAGTGTTTATCAAAGCGGCCATTATGAGAGACGAATCGCTCGACCACGTTCTGCTACACGGCCCCCCAGGACTTGGGAAAACTACACTGGCGAATATTATATCCAATGAACTCGGTGTGTCTATGAAAGTCACCTCGGGCCCAGTTCTCGATAAACCCGGTGACCTTGCGGGACTGCTCACGACACTCTCTGAAGGTGATGTCCTGTTTATTGACGAAATACATCGACTGTCTCCCGTTGTGGAAGAGTACCTATATTCTGCGATGGAAGACTATAAAATTGACATTATGCTCGATAAAGGTGCCTCGGCTAGAACTGTGCAAATTAAATTGGCGCCTTTCACGCTTGTTGGTGCTACCACTAGGAGTGGACTGCTTACTAGCCCCTTGAGAGCTAGGTTTGGAATACAGTGCCATCTGCAATATTATGATGCTGTCACGCTGAAGAAGATTATATTGAGAGCTGCGACTATATTAGATGTACAGATAGATGAAAAAGCGGCTATCGAAATTGCTGGAAGGTCGCGAGGAACGCCGCGTATTGCTAACTCTTTGTTGAGACGAGTCCGTGATTTTGCGATGGTTACAGGAAATGGAATTATTGACCTGAAAGTGACTAAGTATGCGCTTGATGCATTGGATATTGATAAAAAAGGACTGGACAATATGGATAATAGAGTATTGTCGACTATAATCCATAAGTTTGGCGGAGGTCCGGTGGGGCTTACAACTATTGCTACGGCTGTTGGTGAGGATAGTGGAACTATCGAAGAGGTTTATGAACCATTCTTGATACAGGAAGGTTTTATTAAGCGCACACCTCGCGGTCGCGAAGCTACTCCGTTGGCCTATGAACATTTGGGCGTGGCTTACAATAAAGTTGAACAGCAAGAGCTATTGTAAAATTGCATTGCGTCTGTACGATTGCTAGTTGACTAAATTTACGTTCAGGCTAACTGTAGTTTTTTGCTGTAATAATGTAGATATGAGTACGGCGATGGTCTTAATTAACAACATTAGCGAGCTTAACAACCTATTTGGTGCGTGATAAATTTTGACTATATTTGTACTCTAAGACTTTCGTAAGAACCTCTTGATTACTTTTTTTATATAGAATATACTTATGGAAATTACTGATATTTTAAGGACTATAATTCATCCCGAGCTGCAAAAAAATATTGTAGAATTGGGAATGATTGGCTCTGTTAAGCAGGAGGGCGATACGCTTTTCTTGACTTTGAGAATGCCAAAAAAACACGACCCTGCTGCCAGCCCCCTCAGAAGGGCGATTGAGCGAGCGGTGGAAGATAAAATGGGACTCAAAACATCTATCGTGGTGAGCGACCCTGCCCCTATTTCAAAACAACAGAAGGTGCAAAAAGAGCTTCGTGAGAATACCACAACATCTAATATACAGCGAGTTATAGCGGTCTCTTCGGGAAAAGGAGGGGTCGGTAAATCAACTGTGACGGCCAATTTGGCTGTCTCGTTGCAGAAAATGGGATATAAAGTTGGTGTGTTAGACGTCGATATTTATGGACCGTCTATGCCCAAAATGTTTGGCGTGGAGAGCTATGTGCCTGTTCCCTCTGACAATGAGGGCAAAATGATACAACCAGCCGAAAATCACGGCGTTAAAGTTATGTCGATTGGCTTCTTTATTAAAGGTGACGATGCGTTGGCGTGGAGAGGCCCGATGGCCACTTCGGCACTTCGACAACTTGTCCACCAAACAGCTTGGGGAGAACTTGATTTCCTTTTGCTCGACCTGCCTCCTGGCACGGGAGATATACACCTTACAATCGTGGGTGAACTGAAAATTGATGCGGCACTCATTGTTACAACGCCGCAAATGGTTGCGCTGGCTGATGTAGTGCGAGGAATTTCACTGTTCAAAAGCGAGCACGTTAATATTCCTGTTGTTGGAATTGTCGAAAATATGGCCTATTTCAAACCATCTGACTCGGATAAAACCTACTATATATTTGGCAAGGATAAGACCCAAGAAATTGCGAAGGAGAGTGGAGTAGAGGTCTTAGAGCAAATACCGCTCGACGAATTTATCGCTGCTGGGGGCGACCAAGGTCTGCCGTATGTGACTGATAATCAGCAGAGTGATATTGCTAAAGCATATATGAATATCGCTAACAAAATTGTAAACTTTAAATAAACATTATACATTTTAAAAAATAATAATACTATGTACGGTAACCTACAACAACATTTGCTCGAAGAGCTGAAAGCTATCAACGAAGCTGGATTGTATAAACAAGAAAGAGTTATAACCAGCTCGCAAGATGCTCAAATCACTGTAAAGGGAAAGGATGTCTTGAACTTTTGCGCTAATAATTACTTGGGACTATCCAATAATCCTAGAATTATCAAAGCGGCGCAACAAGCTATGGAAAGCCACGGATTTGGTATGAGCTCGGTGAGATTTATTTGCGGAACGCAGGACATACATAAAGAGCTAGAGCAATCTATATCAAAATATTTTGGTACCGAAGACACGATACTTTATGCCGCTTGTTTTGATGCTAATGGCGGTGTTTTCGAACCACTTTTCAACGAACAAGACGCTATTATTTCTGACTCGCTCAACCACGCCTCGATTATTGATGGGGTGAGACTTTGTAAAGCTGTGAGATATAGATATGCTAATGCTGATATGGAGGACCTCGAAAAACAACTGCAACTAGCGCAGGCGCAACGATTTAGAATTATCGTTACGGATGGCGTGTTCTCGATGGACGGAAATGTTGCGCCGATGGACAAAATCTGTGAATTGGCTGAGAAATATGATGCTCTTGTTATGGTTGACGAATGCCACTCGGCAGGAGTAGTTGGCAAAACAGGACGCGGAGTAACCGAACAATTTAATGTTCGTGGACACGTCGATATTATCACCGGAACGCTTGGGAAAGCCTTTGGCGGCGGTGTCGGAGGGTTTACAACTGGGCGCAAAGAGATTATCGAACTGCTTAGACAACGCTCGAGACCGTACCTTTTCTCGAATTCTATACCACCTGCTATTGTTGGTGCCTCTATCGAAATGTTCAATATGTTGGATGAGAGCGATGCGCTACACGATAAATTAGCGCAAAATGTAGAACATTTCGTGGCGGGAATGAACGCAGCTGGATTTGATATTAAACCTACGCAATCGGCTATATGTGCTGTGATGCTGTATGATGCACCACTTTCACAAGAGATGGCGACGAAACTTTTTGACGAAGGAATTTATGTAACCGGATTCTATTACCCTGTTGTGCCCAAAGGACAAGCACGTATTAGAGTACAAGTTTCGGCGGCGCATTCTACCGAAAATCTTGATAAATGTATCGCTGCATTTACAAAAGTTGGGCAAGAGCTTGGTGTAATTAAATAAATAAGGAAAAGAAAATAATGACAAAATACCATTTAAAAACAATTGCTACGGGGCGTGAATTTGATGATACGGGCTGGGTCCTAGACGACCCACAGTATGAAGGGCACTCACTTGTGAGAGCTATATATGACAAAAAACAACTTACCCTGGGCGACCCTACGGAAGGCATATATAAATTTGCGGATTGGATGCCTATTAGCCGTACGCTGAAAGGTTCGGCTGCACCGGTAACTTACAAAAGTAAAGGGCTAGCTGAAAAGCTAGGACTCACCAACTTGTGGATTACCTTTAATGGTTACTACCCCGAAATCGGTGCAAATATGTCTACCTGCTCGTTTAAAGAGACCGAAAGCTATACTGTTGGTGGGAGAATCTCGGCGAATGAAGATAGGGTACTCGTGGTCGCATCGGCTGGTAATACTGCACGTGCGTTTGCAAAAGTCTGTTCGGAAAATAATATAAAACTATTACTCTCAGTTCCCGAAGATAACCTCGACGCGCTGTGGTTCGAGAAGGAGCTAAATCCTTGTGTGAAACTAATTGCTTCGCGTACTGGCTCGGACTATTTCGATGCTATTCATCTTGGAAATATAGCGGTCAAATCGCCTAAATTCTATGCTGAGGGAGGAGCCAAAAATGTGGCACGACGTGATGGTATGGCTACAACGACACTCTCGGCTGTAACTACAATTGGGCAAATTCCAGACTATTACTTCCAAGCAGTTGGGAGTGGTACCGGGGCTATTGCGGCTTGGGAGGCGAACCTGAGATTTATTGAAGACGGAAGGTTTGGAGACAATAAAATGAAACTGATTGTTTCGCAAAACCACCCATTTGTGCCTATGTACGATGCGTGGAAAGCGAACTCGCGCGAGATGCTTCCGTATGAAGACAACGAGGCGCGCAGACACGTGGAAATTATTGATGCTAAAGTGCTTTCAAATAGAAAACCACCTTATGCTATAATCGGCGGTCTTTATGATGCGCTGGTCGATTGTGATGGTGATGTTGTTATCGTTGATAACGAAAAAGCACGCGAAGCCGCTGCTATATACCAAAAACTTGAGGGCATTGACATACACCCGGCAGCTGCTGTTGCGGTGGCATCACTTATTGATGCGGTAAACGCGGGAAGAGTAAATTCGGATGATTGCATTATGTTGAACATCACTGGAGGAGGCGAGGGAAGACTGAGAAAAGAGTTGGGAGACAAGATTTTTTATCTTAAACCGACCGTCGTTTTTGACGTAGACCCTTGCGAAGATTCAGTGCTTAAGGCGGTTGAACAACTGTTTTAGTATTGCAGCTTCGGCCGTTTAATTGGTCGACAGATATATTTATTGCGCCCCCCTTTCGGATTCGAGAGAGGGGTGTTTTTATTGTGCGTGTGTTGGGAGGGGAGGTCTGAAAAGTGCTTGCGTGCAGTTGATATGGAAATGAGATTTGGGAATGACTTAACTGTTGTGTTAGCGTGGGCGATAATACAATTTAGATTAATATTATTTTGTACAGTAGTTAGAATTAAATAAAATTTGATTAAATTGCAGAATGAACCGTAAAAGCTGAAGTTAAGAACTTTAGTTTGGGATGTATAATTAAATAAAATAATTTTATGAAAAAAAACATCATTCTTGCTGCTATTTTTCTTGTAATAGCATCTGTATTTTGCTTTGCAAGTGGCAGTAAACACTTTCAAGACTCTGAGTACACAGCTGCTCACACTATCCTTTTACACGAGCCTGGTAGCGAATTAAATCTAGGTATGCTACATCCTCAGGCGGCTCTTTTCGAAAAGTATTTCAACTTGAAAAAGTCGAAAATAGAACACCAAAACTATGTCAAGGAATTGAATAAAAATGGCATTAAAACACTTTTAGTACGAGATGTTCTAATGGCGGGTTGCATCGATGAGCACGGTGAAACGATTGAAAGTGCGGAGACTAAATCTTTGCGCGAATTTGCTTTTAGCGTGTTGAAATATGATGTAAGTAAGCTCTCTTGCGAGAAACAAATGAAGCAGAATGATTACAAGAAAGAGTGTGTTGCAGCATTGACAGCCGAAGAGCTTGTGGATATTATACTGTTACAACCCACCGTGCTGCTCACCGAAACTGAGCATAATACGGGTGTGGCGGCAAGCTATACTTACAATCCTTTGATGAATCTGTTTTACACAAGAGACCAAATTATAACCACTCCCAGGGGTGTGATTATTTGTAAACTCAATTCGCCTCAGCGCCGCAGTGAAAGTGAAATCATTAAATTTTGCTACAACAAAATTGGTATAACACCAATATTAGAGGTGAAAGGTGAGAAGGCATTTGTAGAGGGTGGCGATTTCTTACTTGCTGATAACTGTTCTTTTATTGGCTGTGGAATGCGCACTACGGGGGAGGCTATTGGTCAAATGTTGGAGAAAGATGTGTTTGGAACAGAAATGGTTGTAGTGGTAAAAGACGTAAGATATTTCCAAGCAGAAATGCATCTCGATACCTATTTTAATATTATCGATAAAGACCTTGTTACCCTTGCCGAGGAACGAATGTTGGCAGAAAAAGGAGATGAAAAATATATTAGTGCCGACCTATATAACAGGCGCAATGGGAGATACGTGAAAATTGAGGCTGACATAAGTTTCATTAAGCTATTGCGCGATATGGGTATGACTATAATTTCGGTATCACCGGAAGACAAATCTCGCTTAGCAAATAATTTCCTTACGATTGCGCCACGTACAATTATGGCTGTGGCGGGACAGTCGGATGAATTTAAACTCAAACTCAAAGAAAATTCGGTTAAAGTTACGTGGCTGCCGCTCCACAATTTAACGAAGGGGTATGGCGCAGCCCACTGTATGACGCAGGTAATTTACCGCAAATAGAGAGTACTATGCTCGCTTTGTTAACCTAATAATCAGGTAGATACAGTCTTTATGTGGATTTTTTGCTTGCATAATAATGTGTTAGAATTATTGTATGGAGAGGGTTCGTAGAGTTCATTTTTGCGATTTCGAGAGGATGTCTAAAACTTTCGCGCACAAAACTAAATGTATTGATTTTCAAATCTTATTTCGATGTAGTTTGGTCAATCAATCAAATACTCTTATAAAATAGATTAAAACCCCCGAACATATTGCATTATAAGTTATTTTTTTTGACTATCTTTGCCTAGCATAT
Source organism: uncultured Rikenellaceae bacterium (assembly GCA_947037995.1). Classification (GTDB taxonomy): domain Bacteria; phylum Bacteroidota; class Bacteroidia; order Bacteroidales; family Rikenellaceae; genus Mucinivorans. Next base: position 4,256 of record CAMQUV010000008.1, on the reverse strand, counting down.
TATAACCATTTTTGCGCAATGGTAAGACGAATTAACTTTTATACCCACACTAGTATTTATCTATGGATTTAATTATTACTCTTTTTTTAGGAATCGCCGCAGGGCTTATGGCATCCGTGCCGCTCGGGCCAATTGGGATTTTGTGTATCCAGAGAACACTTGCTAATAACAGGCTCAGTGGCTTTCTTTCGGGACTCGGGGCAGCCACAGCTGATACCTTTTTTGCCCTGCTTGCACTCTATGCACTCAGATATATCAACTCATTTATCGCCGAATATGACTTTTGGGTCAATGTAATCGGAGGCCTCATTATTATTGTGTTTGGTATGAGCATCTTTCTTAAAAAAGTGCACCACCCATCCAAAAAATCACAACGAAATGCATCCGAAATGAGTTATGTCGGAAATTTCTTCTCTGTACTAATTCTAACCCTGCCTAACCCTGCCTACTTCGGCGTGTTTGTGTGGGTCTTCGCTGCGATGGGAGTGGGCTCTAGCGATAGTACTACGGTCGGATATAGCGTGGCGCTACTCTCGGGTGTCCTTATCGGAGCCGCTTTTTGGTGGTTCGTGCTCACACTGCTAGTCGATAAACTACGCAAAAAATTCTCCTACAAAGGACTGTGGTGGCTCAATAAAATATCCGGAGGATTCATTATGCTGCTCGGTATGTGGGCGGTTATTAAAGTCGTTCTCTCGCTGCACCCAAGTATTTCACTCTAAAATATAATACAAATATTGATTATGAAAAAAATAATAATCGCCATAGACGGACACTCATCCTGTGGGAAAAGCACCTTTGCAAAGGAAATTGCAAAGAAAATGTGCTATACTTTTATTGATACCGGAGCGATGTATCGTGCTGTTACGCTCTGGGCAATTGAAAATAATCTGATAGATAACGCACAAGAAATTGTTGCGAACCTCGATAAAGTGGTCATTAATTTTAAGTTTAATGAACAACTCGAAAGAAGTGAGATTTATCTTAATGGTAAAAATGTTGATAGCGAAATTCGCTTGATGCACGTGAGTGATAATGTTAGCGCGGTTAGCGCCATTGCTGAGGTGCGTGAAAAACTTGTCGCGCTGCAACAGCAAATGGGACAGGATAAAGGGATTGTAATGGATGGACGTGATATTGGGACTACGGTGTTCCCCAGCGCGGAGCTCAAAATTTTTATGACTGCATCGGTCGAGGTGAGAGCGCAGAGGAGGTTCGATGAGCTGACCCAAAAAGGTGAAAGTGTGCAGATGGAACATATCAAAACTAATATACAACAGAGAGATTTCGCTGATGAGAATAGGGAACAAAGCCCATTGAGAAAAGCGGATGACGCGATAGTGCTTGATAATAGCGCGATGACTGTCGAGGAGCAAATGCAGTGGGTCGACAGACTTATAATTGATAAAACAGAGTAAATAATAATAACGAAAAATAAATACGAACAGATGAGAAGAATTACCTTATTGGCTATCGCAATAGCGCTTTCGGCCTGCGGCACGTCAACGAAAACAGATACGCATAAAGACCACGACCACGGCGAACAACACCAACACGCTGAGGGGCACGACCACGCGGAGCACGAGGGTGAAAATCACGAGAATCACGACCACGCAGCTGAAACGACACCTAAGGCTGAAGCTGCGCCTAAGGCCGAAGAGGAACACGCACACGACGGTGCAATTACACTTTCGCAGTGCCAAGCCGATGAGCTTGGGGTGACGTTTCAGACTATTGATGCGGTGCCTTTCGAGGGAGCAATTAAAGTTAGTGGAGTGGTAGAGCCTGCCTCTTCTGAGGATATAGCTGTTGTTGCACCTGTTGGAGCAGTTGTTGATTTTGCGGTGCTCAATATGACAGCTGGTACTAAAGTAAACGCCGGAACAACCCTTTTTATACTTAAAGGTGACAAAATGGTGAGCAATAACCTTAACGACAAAATTAAACTTGCCGAAGTGGAATATATAGCGGCCAAGGAGGAGTTCGGAAGAATCTTCGAAGCTGCCAAAAATCTTATCGTTACCCCTGCGCAGCTTGATGCGGCTAGGATTAATGTTATTAAAGCGGAGCAAAATTTCGTTAGTTTTTCGGGCGCTAAACGCGTCAAAGCACCTATCACAGGATATATTACACAAATTGATGTCAAAAAAGGTGGGTTTGTTAGCGAGGGAGCGCCGTTGGTTACTATTACCTCATCGCGCAAAATCGTTGTCAGAGCGGATGTGCCGGCTAACTATTTCGATATCTTGCCGCAAATTAATTCTGCTAATTTTGTAACGCCATATAACGGCAAAACTTATTCGGTCAAAGAGCTTGGCGGGAAACTAATTTCCAAAGCTAATGCTATTACAGAGGGTGGATATACTATCCCCGTGAGATTCGTTGTTGGTAACGTAGAGAATATCGCGACGGGCACGGCGCTCGAAGTCTTCTTGACGCTACAACCTCAAGAGAAGGTTATCTCGCTGCCTGTTACGGCTCTTACTGAGGAACAAGGGGCGTTTTATGTTTATAAAAAAGTGTGTAAGGAAAGTTACGAAAAAACGTTGGTTAAACTGGGTGACAGTAATGGCAAACAAGTGCAGATACTTTCGGGCGTAAAAGCTGGCGATGTTATTGTTACTAAAGGGGCCTATTTTGTAAGGCTCGCAGGGGCCTCATCCGCCATACCGCACGGACACGCACACTAAGCTAACGAGTAAACTTTCATATAATAAGAATAACAAAACAACGCTAATAATATGCTAAATAAAATAATATCTCTATCGCTTAATAACCGTTTTGCGGTTATCGCGCTCTCCTTTATGCTGATGCTGTGGGGAGGATACACGGCGAGTCATATGGAGGTCGATGTATTTCCTGATTTAACTTCGCCAACAGTTGTGATTATGACTGAGGCGAAATCAATGCCACCTGAAGATGTTGAGAAACTTGTAACATTTCCTATCGAAACGGCAATTAATGGCGCAACGGGCGTCCGAAGAGTGCGAAGTGTCTCTTCTACTGGATTCTCGGTAGTGACGGTAGAATTTGATTGGGGCGAAGATATATATAGAGCGCGCCAAATCGTTACGGAACGATTGGTGGCTGTCTCGGGCGACCTGCCATCGGGTGTCGAAACTCCTGTGTTGGCGCCGCAATCCTCGCTTCTTGGTGAGGTGATGGTCATAGGCTTGCAATCCACGGGCGAAACATCGCTCGAACAACTTAGAACTATGGCTGACTGGACACTCAGACCTAGACTCCTCTCGGTTGCGGGAGTGGCTCAGGTAACTGTTGTCGGGGGCGATATTAAAGAGTATCATATTAAATTGTACCCAGCTGTTATGCAGCAACTTGGTGTTACGCTCGACGAAGTGATTGAAGCTACTAGCGAAATGAATGCTGATGCTCCTGGGGGAGTGCTCGACCAATATGGTAATGAATATATTGTGCGTGCAATGGTCCGAACTACTAATGTAGAGCAAATGGCCGAAACAGTTGTTAAAACTTCGCCGTTTGGGGAACCTATTACACTTGGCGATATTGCACAAGTGGTTGTGGCGTCTAAACAACCTATTATTGGTGACGCATCTATCAAAGCTACGCCGGCCGTAAGACTCTCTATTACAAAACAACCCACCGTTAGTACTATTGAACTTACTGAGATGCTCGATAAAACTATCGAAGATATTAAGAAAACGATACCTAATGACGTTGTTGTTTCTACTGACATATTCCGTCAAGAAAATTTTATACAAAGCTCTATTAATAATATTCAACGAGCGCTTCTCGAAGGAGGAATACTTGTTATTGTTATACTACTGGTCTTCCTGGGGAACCTTAGAATTACGCTGATTTCGCTGCTGGCTATACCATTGTCGTTGTTCTTCTCGATGATTGTACTGCAATTAATGGGAATGACACTCAATACTATGAGCCTCGGGGGAATGGCTATAGCAATTGGCTCGCTTGTGGATGATGCTATTATTGATGTCGAAAATGTATTCAAAAGACTTAGACTTAATCAGGCTCTGCCTAATGAACAGAGAGAACCTAAGCTTAAAGTTATATATGATGCCTCGGCCGAAATTCGTAGCTCTATTTGGAGCGCTACGCTTATTATAATGGTGACATTCGTTCCGCTTTTCTTCCTTAGTGGAATGGAAGGACGTATGCTTCAACCGCTTGGAGTTGCATTTATTGTCTCGCTCTTTGCATCTATGGTCGTGGCTGTTACGCTGACACCTGTGCTTGCTAGCTACTTGCTTTCGTCC
>CAMQUV010000007.1 GCA_947037995.1 uncultured Rikenellaceae bacterium | reverse complement strand
TGAGGGTGCATTAAACCATTCGATTTGCTCACAAAATAGTCTCGCATAATAGCCGAAATGTAAAACATAGTCGACGTAGAGGTCGTAGAATTAGTAGCATCCACAACAATTTGAACAGACGGTGTACGCTCAAAATTAGCACCAAAAACCAACGCAACATCCGCCTTATCTCGGCGCATCAAAGAGTCAATCGCCCTTGGCGAACTCAACTCGCTTACTACGGTGAAATATTGGTTTGCATCAATTTTGGCAACAATCTGGCGTACCGATTCGCTGTTCGAGGGCGACACTATCGCAACATTAATGTTCCTAATTTCGGTGGAAATCGCAAAGCCAAAAATGAAAATCATTACCACGGGCATTACCAATAGAATCAACATCGTACGTTTGTCGCGCACAATGTGATAGAATTCTTTTTGTATAAATGCTGTAAACTGATTCATCGTATATTACGTTCTTTGAGCTTTTCGCGCCAACTTCTGGAAAACTTCATCCATAGTGTCAGCCTCGAACTGCTGTTTTAAATTACTTGGCGAATCAAGCGCCTCAATACGCCCATCGACCATTATCGAAACACGGTCGCAATACTCTGCCTCATCCATATAGTGAGTGGTCACAAACACCGTAATCCCCCGCTCGGCGGCATCATAAATCATCTCCCAAAACTGCCTACGCGTAACAGGGTCAACCCCTCCGGTGGGTTCGTCGAGAAAAACAATCTGAGGATTATGGAATATCGCTACCGAAAACGCTAACTTCTGTTTCCATCCTAACGGCAAGGATTTGACCAGCGTATTGCGCTCACTTTCAAAATTGAGCTGCCGTAGTAACTCGCTAGTTTTCTGTTGAATATCGGCACTTCCCATCCCATAAATACCAGCAAACAGTCGTATGTTCTCCCACACTTTCAAATCGTCATAGAGTGAAAATTTCTGACTCATATAACCTATACTTGCCTTGATTTTCTCGGATTGCGTAGCAACGTCAAACCCAGCTACCGTCCCACCGCCCGAAGTCGGGAGACTCAGTCCGCACAACACTCTCATCGCGGTAGTTTTGCCAGCACCATTGGCGCCAAGGAAACCAAAAATCTCACCCCGCCCTACCTCGAACGAAATGTTATCGACAGCCTTAAACGAACCAAAATGCTTTGATAAGTTATCTATCTTTATAACTATATTTTTTTGTAGCTCTTTTCCCATAACTGCTACTCAATATTAGTTGTTAGTTTTTTCTCGAGCGCCATAAAACAGTCTTCAATATTTGCAACAATTGGCTCGATAACGACATCCTCATATCCCAGAGACTGTAACTTCGAATAGAGCTGTTCGACAGAGAGTTGATTGTCCCTCAGAGCAATATGGTGAACATTTCCAAAAGCATAGCAACTGAATAGTTGCGGCATTTGCCGTAGCTCTTTCAACAATTTGGGCATAGATGATGCCGAGACAGCCCACAATGTATTTTGATACTGTTCGATAATATTTTGTGGAGTATCGACCTTCAAAAATTCACCATCTTTCATAAGTGCAATACGGTCGCACAGCTTTGCCTCGTCCATATATGGCGTCGAAACAACGATAGTAATCTGCTGTTGTTTAAGCAGTTGCAGCATTTCCCAAAACTCTTTACGGCTTACAGGGTCTACCCCCGTTGTTGGTTCGTCGAGAAACAATACTGATGGCTTGTGTATCAAAGCACAGCATAGCGCAAGTTTCTGTTTCATCCCCCCCGATAGTTTCCCAGCCCTACGGTTTCGGAATTGTTCTAGCTGCTTGTATATAGGTTCAATCAGAGCGTAGTTCTCCATAATTGTAGTGCCGAATATTGACGCGAAAAATTCAAGGTTTTCTTCCACACTCATATCTTGATAGAGCGAGAATTTTCCGGGCATATACCCAATAGAGGAGCGGATAGCCTTATAGTCTTTGACAACATCAAACCCATCAACCGTTGCCGAGCCGCTATCAGCCAAAACAAGTGTTGTAAGTACGCGAAACAGGGATGTTTTCCCAGCTCCGTCAGCACCAATAACGCCAAAGAGCTCACCTTTACTGACCTCCAAATGGACGCCATTGAGTGCTACTACGTTGCCGTATTTCTTAGAAAGATTATCTATTTTGATGCTATTCATAAAAATTCAATAGGTGTATATTTCTCGTTAAAATATTACTTCGCCATACATTCCCAGTTTAATATACCCATCATTAGGCACAGCTATTTTAATGGCATAAACAAGGTTTGCACGTTCGGTTTTAGTCTGAATATTCTTGGGTGTAAACTCGCTTTTATCGGCAATCCACGTAATCCTACCTGGATAACTTTTAGTCTCATCGGCACCATAAAGCGCGATAACATTGACTTCTTGCGATAATTTGATGTTCATTAATTGGTCGGAAGTAACATAAGCCTTGAGGTAAACATTACTCATATCGGCCACTTTAAAGATAGGTCTACCCACGTTTAGTAGCTCGCCCGTTTCGGTAAATTTGGCCATAACAACGCCCGCGATAGGCGATGAAATAACGCATTTTGACAGCTTATCATTAATCTGCGCAATTTGCACCTCCACCGCTGCGCACTGCGCCTCGATACTACTGATTTTATTGTTCAGCTCTTCGCGTTTAGCCGCTAATTGCCTATTCAGCACCGCTATATGGGAGTTGATATCATCAAGATGTTTTTGCGTAGCAGCATCCGATTTGAGCAATTTTTGAACACGTTTTTTCTCCGTCTTTTGATTTCGAATCTGCTCTCTAATTGCCGCCACCTGAGTACTCACGCTAGGAATATTACTCCTTAGAGCCCTAATATTCTCAATGAGCAGTAATTTCTGCAAATGGAGCTGTGTGGAATCGATTAAACCAATCTGCACCCCTTGTGCGAGCACAGTCCCTTCGGTAATTTCGAACGAGAGCACTCGCCCTACCACTTCGCTCGAGACGGTTACTTCAGTAGCCTCGAACGTTCCCGTAGCATCGACCCCACCCTCTTTTTGTGAGCAACCAACCAGCGAAACCATTAGGATTGCAAGTATTAAAATGTGTTTCATATTTTTAATTATTTAGTGTGTTTTTTAAATCATAAATATTTTTCAGTAGTTCAATTTCGTGAACCGTTTTGGCTACTCGAGCGATATTCTCAGCCGTAATCTCACGCAATAAATCGTTGACATCCACCACTCCATTCTTCAGTTTAGCCTCGGCGGCCTTACGTATAGAGGTTCGCAATATAATGATTTCCTCATCGGCAATCATATTTTTTTTCATCGCATCAATCTCCTCCAACTCTTGCGTTGTTCGGAGCGACACGTTGAATAAGAACAGCTCCTTGCGGTTATCCACAAGCTGTTGGGCTATATCAATTTTTCGTGTTTTATTTTTCTTTGTGTAATACTCACCTATATTCCACTGCATTTTGACCCCCACTATATAATTCAACGTGAACTCATTGGTCACCATATCTTTAAATGGATTTAGCCCCGGATTCCCGTAATACCCACTAGCAAATGCTTTGAAAGTCGGACTAACTGCCGTATTCGAAAGTTTTTTTTGCGCCTCCAAACTAGAATGTTGCGACTCATATAGTTGTAGCTCTGGCCTTGCAACTGCACCCAAAACGGGATTTCCATCAATAGTGGGTTTAACTAATTTTGCTCGCATACCAATCCCCTCATCTAGCACAGGATTTCCCGAACTATCTGTTTTATCGTCAATAAATAATGTTAGCATTTTCCGATAGGCGCGTGCTGTGGAGCTAATATTAGCATTTTTTTGTAGCGTTTCGATAATTTCAACACTAACAGCGTCAGCATCACTTTGCATCGCCACACCGTTTTTCACCAGCGCATTAATCTTACTCAAATTACTTTCGAGCAACAACAATAGCGCGTTATTTTGGACAAGTTGTTCTTCGAGTATCAATATTCCGAAGAACAGGTTATTTACATTTTTTCGGAGCGCGTACATTTCAACATCAAGGCTACTGGTTTGGACTTTTGCGTCAGCTTCGAGTAGGTTTCTGTGAGATTTGGATTTCCCACCGTCCCAAATATTTTGGCTTACGTCGACACCGACTTTGTATTGGTCCTTATTTATTCCGTGAATATCAACTCCCATTTGGGAAAACATACTGTTGACTTCGCCCGGAAAAGACATAGCATCAGATTGATACGTCGCTTGACCAGAGAGTGCAACGTGTGGCAGGTACGCCTTGCGCGCGTTGGCGATAGAGTAATCCGTAGACGATTGAATAAGGCTATATTGCTTAATCAGAGGGTAGTTTTCCTGAGCCATCCGCTGACACAAACTAATTGTAAGTTGCGCCGATGCCCCCATACAAGAGAGTAGCAAAAAGGAGATAAGAAGAATTTTTTTCATAGTTGTAATTTACAAAATGGGGACGCAGGTGAGTGAAGCGTTAAACAAATATAAGAAGAAAAAAACTATTAATCTAGTAATGTGCAAATTAAATTGAGCACATAATAACTATCAAATTCGTAAATCGTCGCAACATTACACACATTTATCACTTGCTAGTATAAAATAAACAGTTATCTTTGCTAAATAACATCTCTTTTTTTTCACTGATGCAAAATAAACAACCATACTTTAAATTAGCGACAGCCCTACTAGTGTCTCTATTATCGTTACAATCGTTTGCCAACATTGATTCGACAATAAACAGTATTCACCTGCTCAATAAAGAGATGCGCCTTGATGCCTACTCGAAAGAATGCAGACAGGCCTCAGCCAGTAGAAACACCAAAAAGGAGCTACGCCTACTAAACACCTACAATTCCGAAGCAAACAAACAGGCTGACATTGAACACCAAACCGAAGCGCGCACGCTGCGTCTTTACGCCTTTTACAATAACAACCTTACCGATAGCCTTCAACTATATATAGATAACGACCTTAAATTAATGCAGGCCAACGAACAGTGGGTCTCTTATTTTGCCTGCCGAGCCCTTATTGTAGAACGACTACTCTACGACAAAAAAATACATAGCGCACTCGCCGAATCCAAAAAAATGTATGACTTTGCAAACGACAATGACATCGAATACGGAAAAGGTTATGCCGGATACCTCCTCGGGGCGAGCTATCAAAGTATGGGTGAAGATAAAGAAGCCGCCAAATTCTTTCTGGAGGCCGAAAAAAACCTATCCCACTACGACAACCCGGGGCAACTACACAACCTCTATGGTATGGCCTGGCAATCGTTTTCAGACCTTAACAAACCAGACAAACAACTAGAACTTACTGGCAGATGGGAGACTATGTGGCTCAATTATTGTGAACAAAACAATATACCCAAATCATCTATCGCTCCGTACTACATAGTATGCGTACTCTCAAGAGTAGACGCTCATATACAAAAAAATGAACTCGCCACAGCACGCAAAGAGCTCGACGAAGCCCAAAATCTGGCCGTGGGACTCAAAGATATCTCAAAACTGCTACTGCTTAAATACGAAGCTATATATGAAGAATCGGTTGGAAATTATAGCGCAGCGCTTAAACATCTAAAAGAAAGACACCGACTGCAAATATTGCTCAACAATAAACTGAGCACCATAGACACCCACCAAATGAGTGCTCGTATATTAACGAAAATGGGCAAACACAAACAAGCCACCGAAATATATGACATCCTAATTCCGCTAAAAGATTCGCTTAACCAAATAAACCAAACCTCGCAATTAAATGAACTAGGGACAATCTATCGCGTTAATGAACTGCAATTGGAAAACGCAAAAATAGAACGTGGAAGAAATATTGCGTTTCTCATAAGCATCATATTCCTTGTACTTCTAATATCATACGGGTATGTTCAAAACAGACTTAAATCACGAAATATAATTATATTTAAACAGATTCAGACAAGAGTTAAAATGGAAGAACAGGTAGAACTCCTCGAAAATTACCTCCCCCTAGATAATCAAACTAGTGAAAAAATACTGTTTAAACAAATTAAAAAATTGCTGCAACAACCCGAATGTATATCAAATCCAACACTAGACCGAAATAAAATTGCCGATTTGCTCGACTCAAATGTTAATGACGTTTCTCTAACCATAAAAAATGAAACAGGAATGAAACCTTCTGAGTTCATTAATAAAACTAGAGTCAACCTCGCCTGCGAATTGCTGGACAATCCAAAAGGTGACCCCACACACAACCTCTGGGAACAATGCGGATTTACCTCGCGCTCTACGTTCTATCGCATATTTAAAGAAAATACCGGAATATCTCCGAGAAACTACAAAGAAACAGCCCAAAATTAGCGCACATACTAGCCGCTAAACCAATACACACCCTCGGTATGGGGGTTGTTTGTGATGCATTCCTATGAAATAAAAACAATACTTAACCTAAGTCAATCTTTTTATGGGCTACATCACCTATTTTTGCGCATATTAAAATATAACTAACCCTTTTTATGAAAGATAACAGAAATGCGCTGAACTTCGGAGAGACCGAAATAAGAAAATTGTATATGAAAATTTTTATCCCCACCCTCCTTGGGATGGTTTCATCTATAATTATGACAATTACCGACGGCTATTTCGTAGGCCAATACGCAGGTGTAGACGCCCTTGCTGCCGTGAATATTGCCGTGCCACTGTTCCTTCTGACCACAGGGTTTGCACTTATGTTTGGCGTCGGATGCTCCGTTGTGGCAGCAACGCACCTATCAAAAAACAATGTTAAATCAGCAAATATAAACCTAACTCAAACCATAATTGTTTCGCTGCTAACATTCGCAATCCTTAGTCTTATAGTAATGATTTCACCATCAAACACTGCAATACTACTAGGGGCACACGGCGAGTTAATACCACTGGCTACTAGCTATATAAGTATATTGACGCCCTCACTGGTGTTTTATATGCTTATGAACATAGGATTTTTTATGGTACGCCTAGACGGAGCACCAAAATATGCAATGATGTGCTCCCTAATTCCTGCTGGGGTAAATATATTTGGTGATTTCCTCCTCGTAGGGCGATTAAATATGGGCATTAGTGGCGCGGCTCTCGCCACAGCAATAAGCTACGTAATCGGAGGCGTAATGGTGATTATTTACTTCCTACGATTCTCGAAAATACTAAAACTATACAGGCTCAAAATGAGTAAAACTAGCCTGTATCTGACGATTCGGAATATAATTGTGATATGCAAATTGGGTTTTCCTGGTATGCTTAGTGAGCTGGCGATTTCGTTATTGGTCTTTATTAGCAACTTTACATTTTACAAATATCTGGGCAACGATGGTGTTGCAGCGTTTGCCGTTGTGTGCTACTGCCTGCCTATTGCTTTTATGATTATCAATGCAATAGCTCAGTCTGCGCAGCCAATTATAAGTTTCAATATAGCTATGAGTCCGGCAAGGTCGATAGAGGCGAAAATACTATCAATCAAAATGGCGGTTGTTTTCGGAATAGGCATATCACTATTTTTCAGCTTTTTTGCACCCGAGCTATCTTCATTGTTCCTCAAAGCAGATAGCCACGCCTACACTTTGGCCGTAAATGGGCTACCAATATTTGCAATCGGGTTCTTGTTTTACGCCTTAAACCTTGTTTATATGGGATATTTACAGAGCATCGAACAGGTAAAAATTGCCAATTGGATGACAATTATACGTGGATTTATACTTCCAGTTGTAACATTCTTCACTATCCCCGTACTATTAGGCGATTTAGGGATATGGCTTGCCGTACCATTTGCCGAGTTAACAGCGCTACTAATTTTATTTCTTACAATTCGAAAAAAGAAGCTGCTACCAGTTTAGTCTTTGACTGTAACTATTCGTTTTCTGATTCGACTAAGCGACTCAGGCGCGAGGTTCAGGTACGAGGCAATGTATTTGAGCGGTATTTTCTGGAGCAGCTGCGGGCTCATAGAGCGGACAGCCTCTTTGTATAATTCGGTGGGTGAGAGGAAATAAAGATGCGAGAAAAAATGATTGAGTTTAGCCACCTCTTTTTCGGCATACGCTCTTCCCCAATTAGCCAGTTCGACCGACGATTCATATAGTTCGGCGAGCTCCTCGCTATTGACTGACAGCACTACACTGGGCTCCATAGTCACGACACAGGCACGAGCAATGGGAATAAAAGAGGGCTGAGATAGGATATTTACAAAGTATCCTGGCTCGATAAAATCTGTGATTCTCTCCACTCCGTCATTCAGCGTATAGATTCGAATTAAGCCTTCCAACAGAAAAAACACTTTATTATTTCGAGCGCCTTCGGTAATGAGGGTCTCTTTTTTCCTTAGCGTCACAACATTCATTTTACTGTATAGTGTGAGGGTGGCCTCGTCGGACAGTGGCGCGACTAGGTTAATATGGGTGCGGAATTGCTCTAACATATTTATGGGCAGGGAGGCGGGTGTTTTAGTCAACAGATTTCATTATTTGATATAGTTCCGCGGCATAAATTCTTCCAACAGGAATATTAATATCATCGGTTGTTTTGAGTTTGACCGATTTTTTGGTGTACGATGCTATTTGATTTTTAGCCACGATAAAGGAGCGGTGTATGCGAATAAAGTTTTTAGGCGGCAGGAGTTCGAGAATAGCTTTTAGGCTCATTTGCGATATAGTCATCCGTTGGTCATCAGTAAACACTTTCACATAATTATCCATCGCTTCGATAAATAGAATTTTCGAGCTTTCTAGGGCAACGTTGCGGTACTCTACTTTAAGGTTTATGAGGTGGTTATCATTTTCGGGAGTAGCGTTACTAATAAGTTTCTGGAATTTTCTAATTTCGAGTGCTCGATTTATTGCCTTCTCGAATCTATCGTAGGCGAATGGTTTATGCAGGAAGTCAATAGCCCAAAACTCATAGCTATTGAGGGCGTAATTAGCGTGTGCGGTAGTAAATACAATCATCACATCATCGGGTAGTTTTTTGGCTACGTCAAGCCCCGAGAGGTCATTCATCTCAATATCAAGGAAGACTAGGTGAGGTTTTTGGCTTTCGATAGCTTCTATACCTTTCAGCGGGTCGTCAAACACGGTGAGTTCGAGCCCACCTTTTCTTTCGCAGAAATTGGATATAATAGACAGCGCTATGGGTTCATCATCAATGGCAATACATTTCATAGTTGTATGATAAGTTTTACGTTAAAGGTTTGGTCGATTAGCTCACAGTCGAGCGAATATTTCTGGGGATATAGCAGGTCGAGTCTTTTTCGACAATTAATTATTCCGATACCGCTATTCGAGTTTATGGCTTTATTATGCACAAGATTGGTTGACACAAAGGTCAATTTATTATTTTCGAGATGTATAGAGATATCTATAACGCTTTCGCTAGTTGATGAAATACCATATTTGAAAGCATTTTCGACAAACGTAATAAGAATCATCGGAGCCACCATCACTGCATCGTCATCAGACTCACATTTGAAGTCCACCGTGGTGTGTCTACCAAGTCGTAATGATTGCAGTTCGATATATTCTTTAATATAATTTAGCTCTTCATTAAAAGATATTTTATCTTGTTCGGCATTGATATACATATATTTGAGAATGTTTGTAAACTTTATAAACACCTCTTCGGCTTGGTCTGATTTTGAGATAAACAGCCCGTAGAGCGTATTGAGTGTATTGAACATAAAGTGCGGATTAATCTGCGCTTTATAGAGTGCAATCTCGGCTTTATTTTTCTCACTCTCCACAGCTTGTCTGTGCAGTATCTGGCGATATAATTCGCCTATCAGGCCTGTCATAAGTCCGAAACTCATATTAATTATATAGAACGACCAAATAGTACGGGAACGCAGGTTTTCGAGGAGTTTTGGGAATGAGTCGAGCTTATCCAAGTGCGGTTCCTTCATCAAGAAGACATCAAAAAAGCCTGTTATTGCAAACGTCAAAAGCAGAATAGAGCCAGCGTAAAGGAACTTGCGTTTTATTATTAGTGCCGTTATATTAAAGCGCAGGTTAATGTAGCATATAAGGGTAATGTAGGATACAAATAAAAAAATCACACTGGGTGATTTCTCGATGAGTTTATCGATTGGCAGTAAGAATATAATCACAGGAACCATCGACAGCGCGTAGGCGACGTTGATGTAGCGGAGTATTTTTTTCTCTTTGATATTCATAGGTGCAAATCTACATTAATAGTTGACAATATGCAAAAGGAAATGATTATTGGTCATTAATAACTGTATTTGGCGGCCCAATACAGCCGCCACGAGAATGGTTAAATTTTGAAAAACAAACCCTGACCAGTAATTTCATATTGCACAATATCGTCTTTCACCACTACTTTTATGTAGTCTACCACTACTCCCCTTCGCACTGCCCAAATAGTTAATAAAACACAGTATATTTGGTCGCTAAAACAATAATAATTAGATAAAAAACAAATAAAAAAAATGAGAAAACAGAGAATATTAAGCCTCCTTTTTGCTGCATTACTATCCACCGTAACAATATCGTGCGACAGAGCTAAACGCCAAATGCCACAAAAAAGGCACAAAACTATTACGGTCGAGCCAAGCAATAGCACAATAAGAAGTTACTACACAGCCTCAATCCGAGGCGAGCAATTCGTAGAGCTCCGACCACAAGTCTCCGGAGTAATAACCAAAATTCTTATCAACGAGGGCGCTCACGTAAAAAAAGGTCAAACACTATTTATTATCGACCAAACACCATACAGAGCAGCACTTCTAACGGCACAAGCAAACGTAAAAAACGCCAAGGCAAACCTTGCCACAGCCCAACTAAATGCCAAAAGCCGTAAAGAACTACTCGAAGAAGAGGTGATATCAGACTACGAGCACCAAACAGCCGAAAACAACCTCCTAAGTGCCAAAGCAAACCTTGCACAGACTCAAGCGCAAGAACTAAACGCTAGCAACAACCTATCATACACCACCGTCAAAAGCCCCGTAAATGGTGTTGCCGGGATGATTAGCTATAGAGTCGGCTCGCTGGTAAACCCTAGTATTGCCGACCCGCTTGTAGATGTCTCGAATGACAACACTATGCACATATACTTCTCAATGAGCGAAGCCGAAATAATCACGCTAACCAGACAAAATGGCTCGACTCAAAAACTAATTGAAAATACTCCCGCAATTGAACTCATACTTAATGATGGCTCGGTATATCAACATAAAGGACGCGTAGACGCAATTAGCGGTATGATTGACCAAGCGACAGGTTCTGTGACGCTTAGAGCTATATTTGACAACCCCGAAAAAATGCTGCGTGACGGTGGAAGCGGACGTGTTGCCATAGATAATAAACTCCAAAATGTTATAGTAATACCTAAAGAAGCTACGTTCGAACTCCAAAACAAAGTGTTCGTCTATAAGGCTGTTGATGGAAAAGCATCTGCAACAGAAGTCACTGTAAACCCACTCAATGATGGCAAAAAATATGTCGTACTAACAGGACTTAATATCGGTGACGAAATTATTGCCACAGGTGCTGGGCTTGTCAAAGAAGGTGCTCTGGTTGGAAATAAACCGCAAACAAAACCACAGGACAAACCACAGGAGCAAAAACAGGATATAAAGTAGCAGACAGAAAAAAATAATTAAATAGAATAAAGAGATATATTATGAATATTAAAAAATTTATTGATAAGCCGATACTGTCAGGAGTAATCTCCGTAGTGATAGTATTTTTGGGACTTATCGGGCTAGTGATGCTACCGGTCGAGCAATTTCCCGAGATTGCGCCACCAACGATTAGTGTGAGCGCCTCATACACCGGAGCGAACTCTTCAACAGTACAGAAAAGTGTTGTTGTCCCTCTCGAGGAGGCAATAAACGGAGTGGAAGATATGCTATATATGACCTCGGCGGCCAGCAGCAGCGGAGCAGCAAGTATAACCGTATATTTCCAACAAGGCACAGACGCCGATATGGCAATGGTAAATGTCCAAAACCGTATTGCAGTTGCACAGGGACTACTTCCTGCCGAGGTGACTCGCTCGGGGGTAATGGTGCGCAAAAGGCAATCTAGCAACCTGAAAGTATTAGCACTTTATAGCCCCGACGGAACATTTGACGGGGATTTCATATCTAACTATATGAAAATCAACATTGAACCACAAATCTCTCGTATTTCGGGGGTTGGCGATGTTAGTATTTTGGGGTCTGATTATGCGCTAAGAATATGGCTTGACCCATATAAAATGGCTCAATACAAACTTATGCCCTCTGATATTTCGGCAGTACTTGACGAACAAAATATTGAGTTCCCAACCGGGACACTCGGAGCAGAGTCGGACAATACGTTTCAGTATAGCCTTAGATATATCGGGCGTTATGAAAAAGAGGTCGATTTTGAAAACATTGTTATTCGCTCGCTCTCAAACGGAGAAGTCCTCAGACTAAAAGATGTAGCCACAATCGAACTTGGCTCTGTTCGCTATGATATTAACAGTTCGCTTAAAGGGTTCGATGCTCGTGGTTGTATGATTGCCCAGACATCAGGGTCGAATGCCAACGAGGTAATACAGGGGATTGACGCACTGATGAAGGAGGTAAAAGCGGGGCTACCAAAAGGGCTCGAGGTGATAGATATGATGAGTACAAAAGATTTTCTCGACGCCTCAATTTCAAATGTCTTAAAAACACTTATCGAAGCTATACTACTGGTAATTCTAGTTGTCTATATCTTTCTGCAAAGTCTTCGTTCAACGATTATCCCACTACTGGCAATTATAGTATCACTAATAGGTACATTTGCGTTTATATATGTAGCAGGGTTTAGCTTAAATCTACTCACGCTCTTTGCGCTGGTACTGGTTATCGGAACGGTGGTAGATGATGCCATTGTGGTGGTAGAGGCGGTGCAAGCTAAGTTTGACGAGGGCGAAAAATCGCCTTACGTAGCGACCGTTAAAGCGATGAAAGGTATCACCTCGGCACTTGTAACTACAACTATTGTCTTTATGGCAGTGTTTGTCCCAATATGTTTTATGGGCGGCACCACTGGGACATTCTACACACAATTTGGAGTTACAATGGCAATTGCAGTTGCCATCTCCACGGTTAATGCGCTTACTCTAAGCCCGGCACTCTGCGCCTTGATTATGACTCCTCACGCAACGAAAGAGGATGGTAAGAAGTTGAGTTTTTCTTCTCGATTCCACTTAGCATTCGAGACAGCTTTTCATAAAGTGATAACAAAATACAAATTTCAAGTTATGTTTTTCATTAAAAGAAAATGGCTCGCAGGGACTTTAGTTATTCTTTCGATGGCCGCACTATTCTTTTTGATGAGTAATACCAAAACGGCACTTGTCCCGAATGAGGATATGGGTTCTTTATTTGTCAACGTACGTACATCGCCAGGGAGCACTCTCTCTGAAACACAAAAAGTAATGGCCGATATTGAAACTCGACTACAGTCGATAGACGAGATAGAACATAGCCTTTTGGTGGCAGGTAGTAGCATACTAGCATCAAATGGCTCAACAAACGGAATGTTTATCATCAGGCTAAAAGATTGGTCAGAGCGAACTGAGAAGGGGCAAGATGTGGCCAGTGTGCTTCGTAAAATCTATGCCAGAACGGCTGATATTACTACGGCAGAGATTCTTGCATTTGCGCCACCGATGGTCTCGGGATATGGTGTGAATAATGGATTCGAGGTACACATTCAGGACAAAAAAGGTGGCACAATTGATGATTTATTCAAACATACCCAATCGTTTCTTGCGGAATTAAATAAACGCGAGGAGATAGCACGTGCAACAACCACATTCGACACTCGTTACCCTCAATATATGTTAGAGGTTGACGCTGCTCTATGCAAACGTAATGGTGTTTCGCCTACTGCTGTACTTAGTACAATATCGGGCTATATCGGGGGGAGTTACACTTCGAATATGAATAAATACTCTAAATTGTATCGTGTATTGATACAGGCGGCACCTCACAACAGGCTGGACGTAGCATCGCTCAACAACATATATGTGCGAAATTCCTCTGGCGATATGTCGCCCGTGGGTCAGTATATTAGACTCGATAAGGTTTATGGAACAGAGAGTCTCTCACGATTCAATCTATTCCCATCAATTTCGGCCAACGGAACACCAGCAGGCGAATTTAGTTCGGGTCAGGCCATACAAGCAATACGAGAGGTGGCCGAATCTACCCTACCTGTCGGATATGGGTTAGAGTTCGGTGGAATGACACGCGAAGAGTCATCATCAAGCAACACTACAGCGATAGTATTCATTATCTGCATTGTGTTTATCTACCTTATTTTATGCGCACTCTACGAAAGTTTGTTCATACCGCTTGCAGTAATATTATCGGTACCATTTGGTCTAGCCGGAAGTTTCTTATTCGCCCAAATGTTCGGCGTAACAAATAATATCTATATGCAAACAGGGCTAATTATGCTAATCGGGCTACTAGCAAAAACAGCGATTCTTCTAACTGAGTACGCCTCAGACCGACGAGCAGCCGGAATGAGTATCACGCAAGCTGCAATCGATGCAGCCAAAACGCGACTTAGACCTATATTGATGACCTCATTGACATTAATCTTTGGTATGATACCACTAGTAATTTCAACGGGTGCAGGTGCAAATGGAAATATATCACTGGGAGTCGGAGTGGTCGGTGGAATGATAATAGGTACCATTGCGCTAGTATTTATCGTCCCCGTACTTTTCATTATTTTCCAATCTCTGCAAGAGAAACTTATGCCTGCACGAGACCTTCCGGAAATTGAAGATTAATAACTTTTTACACATTTATATAATGATTAATAAAATCAAATACATATTATTACTAACAATAATTGGATTCACCCTATCGAGCTGTAAATCCTTATACTCAACATACCAGCGCCCAAATGATACTGTGGCTGTGGATAGTTTGTATCGCTTTATCGAGGTTACGAACGACACTAGTAGTATAGCATCACTTCCGTGGCAAGATTTTTTCACTGACCCCCAACTACAATCGTTGATTAAACTGGGATTAGAAAACAACACGAGCCTGTCGGTGGCCCACTTAAACATTGAACAGGCAGAGATAGCACTCCGAACAGCTCGCCTAGCATACATACCGACACTCAATGCGGTTCCACAGGCTAATATCTCGAATTTCAATAGTTCGACTACACAGACATACAACATATCGCTAGCGGCAAGTTGGGAGATAGATATTTTCGGGAAATTGCGCAATGCAAAAGAGCGAAATAAGATGGCTTTAGAGCAGAGCAAAGCATACAAACAGGCTGTTCAAACACAGTTGATATCGACTATCGCAAACAGCTATTATTCGCTGTTACTACTAGACAAGCAGTTGAGTATAAGCAAGCGCACAGAGAGTAATTGGCAGGAGAATTTACGCACTATGCAGGCTTTAAAGCGAGCTGGAAATGTAAATCAAGTTTCGGTGCTACAGACTCAGGCAAATGCGATATCGCTCAGCCGAAGCATAGTGACTATAGAGACTCAGATATTAGAGCTCGAGAACTCGTTGGCGGCGTTGCTATCAATTCCATCTCAGCGTATAGAGCGTGGTGAGATAAGCGACACAAAATTTTCGTCCGGATTAAGCTGTGGTGTACCGCTACAACTGCTAAGTAACCGTCCCGATATACGTATCGCTGAATATGGGTTGGCGCAAGCATTTTATGCAACAAACGAATCTCGTTCGGCACTCTACCCTAGTATAACATTAAATGGCGCAGCAGGATTCACCAACAGTGGTGGCGGAGCGATACTAAACCCGGGAGCGTGGCTGTTTAGTGCTGTGGCATCAATTGTACAGCCTATTTTCAACCACGGTAAATTAAGAGGTCAAGTACAAATATCAGAATCACAACAAGAGCAAGCCTCGCTACAGTTCAACCAAGCGATACTAGACGCTGCCGTAGAGGTAAATAATTCACTAATTCAGTTGCAATCTGCACAAAAACGATTAGAATATGGAGTGTTACGCACTTCGGTTTTGACAGAGGCCGTAAGGGGTTCAAAGATACTAATGCGAAATGGCAGTGCAAATTACCTCGAGGTACTCACCGCACAATACACTTTGCTCCAAGCCGAGTTGACCGAATCATCTGATAGGTATAAGATCGGAAGAGCGTCGTGTAGGGAAAGAGTGTAGGCTATAGTGT
>CAMQUV010000006.1 GCA_947037995.1 uncultured Rikenellaceae bacterium | reverse complement strand
TGCCATCTACATTCATAACCATCAGCCTATCTTTGTCCGACTCATTGCCTGCTCTTCTCATACTCTGCCACGCAATTTTCTTATCATCAGGCGAAAAAACGGGAGTATCGTCATATCCAGGCATCTCAACTGTAAGATTCTTAGTCGTTTTAGATTCAATATTATAAAGGTAAATATCACTATTTGTGCTCTTAGCATACTCATAACCGAGCAGTTTGCGAGATGTGTAGGCAAGCTGCGTTCCAGCGTTATTCCAGGTGATTTCAGAAGGGTCGAAATATGGCGAAACAGGCGAGTCAAAAGGCTCTTCTGTCATAATATCAATAGCCTCTGCCACTCCATTAGACGCTAAATCTGCAACGAAAATATGACTGTATTGCCCGTCGTTCCACGAATCCCAGTGACGCGCCATTAGGTCGTCATAAACAAGAGCCTGCGATTTAGGCATATCAGGGTTGAGCTCCGAAGATTCAACTTTTGATATTTTCACCATAGTAGTGTACCATACTTTATTGCTTTTCTCTGCAACCTCAAAGGCTGTCACGCCTGTTGCAACGTTCGACAAAGAAATAATCTCTTTCGTGTCGAGCGAAATAGAATGTATCTGCGAGCTACCAGCGCGGTTCGAAAGGAAAAAGATAGATTTATTATCGTCGCTCCATTGCGGCGAATTGTCTCTGTGCCCCCACTGAGTGAGCTGCATAGGTTCGGCATCAGGCTGTTGCACGAATAGTGCAGATGACGAGTTATTATCCGCTAGGTTATAGCGAGTTAAGTAGTATGCAAATTGTGTTCCGTCGGGCGAAAGGATAGGGCTTGACGCTCTAGCCATTTTCCACATTACTTCTGGTGTGAATTTTCTCGCGGCAATTTGCTCGGCAGTCATTAGAGTGTCCAGTTTAAACTCTGGTTGTGCTTGCTCTGCGTTATTAGAGCCCGTACACGAAGCCATCAAAGCAGTAGCAGCCATCATAATAGGTATGAATTTTCTCATTATTAAGGGGTTTTATATTAGTTTGATAATAGTATTTATTTAGCAAATTCTTTGATTGCCTCAGCAGCAACCATTCCATCGATAGCAGCCGACACAATTCCACCAGCATATCCAGCGCCTTCACCAACAGGGAAAAATCCTTGGATTTGTGTATGGCACAGAGTGTCTTTGTCACGAGGTATTCTAACAGGTGCGCTTGTACGGCTCTCGATACCAATAACTTGAGCTTGGTTTGTAATAAACCCGTGCATTTTTTTATCAAATTCTTTGAAACCCTCTCTCAGCGATTTGCTAATAAATTTAGGTAACCAATGGTGCATATCCGATGTGACAACACCTGGGTGGTACGAGGTTTTGATAGTAGAAGTAGAGCTAGATTTACCGACAAAATCAGTTAATCGCTGTGCTGGAGCTACTTGCGCTCCCCCACCCTGCGCGAAACCCATTTGTTCGAGCTGGTCTTGGAACATCATTCCTCCCAACACACCGTAGTATTTCGTGTAGTCAGCTAAATCTTCATCTGTAACCTGAGTAACTATTCCGGAGTTAGCATAAATATTATTACGTCCGCTAGGCGACATACCGTTAACCACGCATTGGCCATTTTGTGTAGCAGCGGGTACGATAAACCCTCCTGGGCACATACAGAAGCTATATACTCCTCTACCGCCGACCTGCGAAACTAGTGAATAAGATGCAGGGGGCAGGTATTCGTCTTTAAGTCCTTTGTATTGGATATCGTCAATTAGTTCTTGTGGGTGCTCCACACGCACTCCGACCGCAAAATTCTTAGCCTCCAGAGCAATCTCTTTTTCGTGGAGCATAGAGTATATGTCTCTCGCAGAGTGCCCCGTTGCAAGCATTACAGCTACTCCTTCGTATTTCGTTCCGTTGTCTGCTAACACCCCTTTGGCCCTACCATTTTCGACAATTACTTCCGTGACTTTAGTATTAAAGTGCACTTCACCCCCTTGATTCACAATAG
This sequence comes from uncultured Rikenellaceae bacterium, assembly GCA_947037995.1. Classification (GTDB taxonomy): domain Bacteria; phylum Bacteroidota; class Bacteroidia; order Bacteroidales; family Rikenellaceae; genus Mucinivorans. The sequence continues at coordinate 16,065 of CAMQUV010000006.1, read as the reverse complement.
TCTCGCGAATTTTCTGGATAATTTGCGGCAGTTTGTCAGTTCCGATATGTGGGTGTGCATCATATAGTATATTGTCCGAGGCACCATTGTATTTCAATATTTCGAGAGCTTTTCTATTAGGCCCACGTTTTTTGCTACGTGTAAAGAGTTTTCCGTCCGAATAGGTCCCCGCTCCACCTTCACCAAAGGCGTAGTTAGAGTTAGGATTAATAGTTCCATTTTTAGATAGAGTTGCGATATCAAGTTTTCTATCGCTCACGTTTTTTCCACGTTCAAGGATTATTGGTTTTAGTCCAAGTTCAATGAGTTCGAGTGCCCCGAAGAGTCCTGCGGGTCCGGCCCCGACGATTATAACGGGTTGTTTATTGGTAACGTCTGGGTAATCAAAGTTAATATCCTCGAGGGGTCTTTCGTCGACAAATAGTTCGACCGCAAGGTTAACAATAATCTGCCCTCTTTTGCGAGCATCAACCGAGCGTCTAATGACTCTACAATGCGCAATATCGGACATTTTTACGCCAGCTTGGTCAGCCGCGTGTTTAGCAATTATTTCATTATCTGAAGCCTCTTTTGGGCTAAGTGTAATCTGTACTGAGTGTATCACTTTATTAAATTTATTAGTGAATAATTAATGAAAGCACTTTAATCAAACGACTGCATAGCGTGTGGCGCCATCGAGAGGATTTGAAAGAAGTTATTTCGGTTAAGTTCGAGAAACATATATCCCAGAGGGTCTACGGGTTTGTCGTCTTTAAGTATTTCGTAGTGAAGGTGGGGTGCGTATGAGAGTCCCGTGTTGCCGCTAAGTGCGATAAGGTCTCCTCGATTAATAGTTTGTCCTATATTAATATGCACAGCATCCAGGTATCCATAGATAGTTTTATATCCGTTTTGGTGGTCGATAGTAACGCTCAGCCCGTTAGTAGAGCCGCTGGAATGAATTTTACTAACGAATCCGTCAGCCGTAGCAAAGACCGCCGTTCCTTCGGGCACCGAATAGTCAATGCCATTATGGTCTTGCATCGTTTTATAGAACGGATTAATCCGTTTCCCAAACGACGTAGCAAAAAGTATCAATTCAGTATTATCTATAGGTTGCACCGCCGGGATATGGTTAATAACATCCGTATTTACCACAAGGTTGAAAATTATATCGTTAACAAGTTTCGTTTGGTTTTGGGTTTGATGTTGAATCACATTGAGTTTATCGCGAAACTCTTCTCCGAGTTGTTTATTAGATTTCGATATAAGTTGTTGTTGCAGTTGCAGTTTGCGTTTATTATAGTGAGAGTATTCTTTAAATGGTTTTGCTTCAAATATAATTTGATATATGGCCGTATCACGTTTAGCAAGATTTTGAATTACATTTTGCAGCGTATCGTATTGTTTCTGCAATTTTCGGTGATGATTCTGGAGCAGCTGGGTCGATTTTTTGAGTTCTGATTCGATGGGTGTATCAAATAGCATTGAAAATACAAAGTAATAGATTACAACAACGCTAGCAGTAAAGACGAGTCTCACAGCCCATTTAATGGAATTAGTTTTGTTTTTATTTATTTTATTTTTCATTTACTCTATATCTATTCTAGAATCGTTAAAATTCTATAGTTTTATTAAATTTCATCAATTACAATCGGTTAGTCTTGTTCGAAAGTAGTCGTTCGCGCATTGTCTACGATTTCTTTGAACTCTTCGGTACTCATATCTCGATTGAGATAATTGATGGGGTTAACGTGTTGATTTTTGTGAATAATTTCGTAGTGCAGGTGTGGTCCGCTCGACCTTCCGGTTGAGCCGAGTAGTCCAATAACGTCACCTCGTTTGACCTTTTGCCCTTGTGTAACAAGGATTTTGCTAAGGTGAGCGTATCTAGTTTTATAGCCAAATTGGTGGTCAATAAGGACTTGCAGTCCGTAGCCCGATTTCAGGTGCGGGTTCATAACAACGCCGTCTCCTGTGGCATAGATTGGTAGTCCAGTAGGCCCAGACATATCGATACCTGTATGCATCTTTCTGGTTTTGAATATTGGGTGAATCCTCCAGCCATATTTCCCGATATGGTTACGAAGTTTTGTTCTATCCATAGGCCAGAGTGTGGGTAGGTGCACCATCATCACGTCTTTATTGGCCGCAAGAATTTCGACTCCATCGAGTGACATTGATAGTTGGTGTGCTCTTTGCGAGAGGTAGTCGATTTGTCTTTGCGCTCCAACCATAAGGTTTTCGTATCTTCCGTATCCTATTTCCTCGTATTGATTTTGGGGATACCTCACCCAGTATGCGTCGTCCTTAATTGTGTCAATCGAGAATACTGACCTGTATTGGTTAACTTCTCTGGTACGAATATTTTCGATTAGTTTCAGGGAATTATTAATCTCTTCTTTGAGCAGGTTGTACTGCGCAATGGTGAGGTTGTTCCCCTCTCTTAGCTCCCACATTTTGGGAGTATAGAAGAAGTACGAGAATATGAAGTTAGCAACAAGTGCAAGAACGAGTATAATAAGTGAGAGTCTAAAGAACCTGTAGCACCACAATCTGAATGGTACGACAAAATGCTTTCTAGCATAGTGATATAGGAGGGATTTTTTCTCCATCGAAGGGGTAGTATTTTTTAAGCTATTAGACCGTTGCCTAAGAGGGGTGAAATATGTTTTTGCAAAGATAATGAAAAAAAAAGACTTCCGAAGCATAAGTAGTTTAAAAAAAATGCTTATATTACGCACATAAAAAATGAAAAAACCTAATTAAACCACACGCAAAAATGAAAAAAATTGTAAAATGGGCTAATACAGCACTACTACTAGCCGCCCTAACCCTGTGCACGTTCAGCGCTCAGGCCGCACCAGCCATCAAAGGCGCCATCACAGTAACACAACCCGATGGAACCAAGCTAACACTAAGATTAATCGGTGATGAGTTCTTTCACTACAAAGCTACCGCCGACAAATACGCCGTAGTAATGGGCGACAAAGGCTTTTACTACTTCGCCTCGGCGACACCCACTGGTCTTAAAATCAGCAATATAATCGCACGCAACGCAGCCGACAGAACGACAGCCGAGAGAAAACAACTTGAAAACATAACCCCAGTTATGCCGGGATACTCGACAGAACAACGCAGTAAATCAAAACTACTGAAGAGCGTGGCAAACCTAAATATGAAAAGAGCCGCAAACACAAAAAGTAAACAGGCACACCCGCCGAAAGGACTTATTGTACTAGCGCAATTCGCTGATGTCAAATTCAGCGTTAACACTCCGCACACAGCATTCAACAATATGCTTAACGCTACTAACTACACCGAAAATGGAGCTACGGGAAGCGCCGTTGACTACTATCAAGATAATTCGATGGGCAAATATAATCCCGAATTTACCGTAGTCGGACCAGTGACACTGTCTAACTCAATGTCATTTTATGGAGGCAATGATGCCGACGGAAATGACAAGAACCCACGTTCAATGGTTACCGAAGCAACCAAACTTGCCGCAAAAGAGGTGAATATGGCAGACTACGATGCTAATAATGATGGCGAAATCGATATGGTCTTTGTATTCTTTGCAGGATATAACGAAGCCGAAGGTGCTCCTGACGATACAGTATGGCCCCATATGTGGAACGCATCATCACTGAACCAAACTGCCGGCGGAAAACTAATCGGACTGTATGCCTGCACATCTGAACTCAAAGGTAATTCTGGGGTTAATATGGCCGGAGTAGGAACGTTTTGTCACGAATTCTCACACGTACTCGGACTAAGCGATTTCTATGATACAGACTATGACAACACAATAGGCGACAATGGCGAATTTGCGCCAGGGCTTGGCTCTGTCTCGCTTATGTCGAGCGGAAACTATAATAACGGAGGGGTCACACCACCATACCTTAACGCTCTCGAAAGAGAAACACTCGGATGGATTGAAAATACTACATTGAGCAACGAAAATGCATACTCAATGAAACCAATACACACTAACCAAGGTAGTAAAATACTTACCAATAACCCCGGAGAGTTCTTTATCCTCGAACTACGCGACAACTATAAATGGGATAAATATATCACTAAAACAGGTAGTGGCTTCGGAATGGTGGTATATCACGTCGACCAATCGCAAAACAAAGTGGGCATAAACGAAATTGCCGAAGACCTTTGGAAAAAGAACAAAGTCAATGCGTATGCCTCACACCCCTGTATCAGACTATATAATGCCAACGGCACAAATGACGAATTCTCAGCCACATCATTCTTTAGAAAAGGAAACCTAAACAATATCACCGATTGGAGCGGAAATAGACTCAAAACACAAGTATATGATATAACCGTGGTTGATAGCGAAACTATGACCTTTAAAACTGGTGGCAGTAGCACCGCGATACCACTACTCGAAGTAACTAAAACATCTACATTAGCGCAGTTTAATATCGCAAATGCAAACGACATCAAATCTGTTACTTATACAGTAAACGGCAAACAACTCGCAGGAAACACTATATCGTACGGAAGCATTAATAACTTTAATGTCGAAGCTATTATTAAATACAACGACCAATCTACGATTATCATAGAAACCTCATTTACTAGATAAAAAATAGGTAATAATCATAACACATACACACATATATATAGTAACAAAATGAAAACAACTATTAAATCAAAACTCCTTTTTATATTCCTTCTAGCTATCTCGTGCACTATGCTAGCGTGCGATTTACTCGAAGACGAACCATCAAATAATGAGTTTACGGAACAAACACAGGCATACGGAGTATATAGCGGAGCTAATGTTATTCTGGAGATGAAAACAAATGAAACGCAAATTATTTATGATAATAACTCTACGTTTTTTGCGATACAAAATAACGACCAAACAAAATTTGTCAAAATCACACTCCCCGAAAATGCTGAATACCTCGCCGTAGGAGACACATTCTCTTCCATAATTGATACCAAAGGAATACCTGAACTTATTCAATCAGGAACCATAAAAATGGAAATTACAAAAACAGAGGTAAACAAAATCTGGCTTTGGTCGACGGAACAATCACTCGGTATTGTGGTTAAAGTAATTTAAAACACGAAAACTAATTTATTACACACCCCCAAGAAATATAATCAAGGCGCTTCATATCGAGGCGCCTTGATGCGTTTATATAAATGAGTGGTGCTCTTAAAAAAATCGGAGATTATACGAGCCTAACGCAAATTATTGCTTTTTAAATCTAGATTACTTCTAATCTTTTTTGACTCGGGTTCTTTTTTTTACTATCTTTGCCAATACAAAAAACAACCACTAACAACCCTTAACTCATTTAATTATGGCTACTATTAAAACCATCTACCCAGGAGGTCTTCGCACCGAAGCAACACATATTCAATCTGGAGCAACTATAATCACAGACGCACCACTCGACAACCACGGAAAAGGAGAAGGATTCTCACCCACAGACCTCGTTTGCGCCTCACTTGGTAGCTGTATGCTTACTATTATTGGCATTTCAGCCAATACTCACGGGTTCAATATTGACGGAACAGAAATGGAAATCAACAAAACTATGGGCGTCAACCCTAGACACATTGCCGATATCGCCATTGACTTTCACTTCCCTAGCGACTACACTGACAAAGAAAAAAGAATCATCGAAGCAGCAGCTCACGCCTGCCCCGTAGGACACTCGCTCAACGAGAGAACAAAACAAACTATAACATTCAACTACAAAAAATAATGACCCGCTCTACAAAACTATTCACTCTTTTACCGACAGTTCTGCTTCTATCACTGTCTGCTAACGCGACTAACTTAGAACCAGAAACCATTAACGACTCACTAAATGTAATTGACGCCAAAGACGTTGTTGTGCGTAGCTCTTCCAAAGAGACCAACTCACCCTGGAAAACCCCTAACTCTCTTTCGGTACTGACTCCCTTTAAAATTAATAATAGACAAATTAATGACATCAAAGACCTCTCAACAGTAATACCTAACTTCTTTATTCCGGAATATGGCTCAAAAATGGTCACACCTGTCTACCTAAGAGGTATTGGAACACGAAGCAGCGGACAAAGCGTAGGACTCTATGTGGACGACATTCCGTATATGGACAAATCTTCGTTCGACTTTATGCTTATGGATGTCCAACGAATCGAGGTGCTGCGTGGACCGCAAGGAACACTCTATGGACGAAACGCTATGGCTGGAATCGTTAATATCTATACGCTTTCCCCGTTTGAATACCAAGGTACTAAAATCTCAATGGGCGCTGGTAATTTCGGGCTTTTTGAAACCAAAGCATCTACCTATCAGAAGTTTAGCGACAAAGTAGCTATCTCACTTGGAGCTTACTGGCAAAAAGATGATGGTTATATCGAAAATGGACTTACACACAAAAATGCCGATGGAGGAACCTCGAGCGGCGGACGTGTTAAACTAGACTGGAAAATCAATGATAATCTTACCGCTGCTATTGCCGCGTCAGTTGATTATACCGACGAAAATGCATACCCATACGGACTATATGACGAGACAACAGGTGAAGTAGCGGCGCCAATGATTAACGAACGCTCTACATACTCTCGTATTATGTCTAATAATTCGGTGAGATTCGACTATCGCAAAAATGATATTATGCTAACCTCGAATACAGGATACCAATATCTTGACGACAATATGAATATGGACCAAGATTTTACTGAACGAGACATTTTCACACTCAACCAAAAACAAAAACAACACTCTATTAACCAAGAATTTACAGTCAAATCAACGCACGACGGAAACTACCAATGGTCGGTCGGTGCATTCGGGTTCTATAACGCAATGGAAACCAACTCGAACGTAAAACTGTTTCAAGAAATGTTTGATAATATGTTGCCCGAAAATATGCCGTTCAACCTGACTATTGACAACTCTAATAATATGCCAAACCCCGGACTGTTCAAAACTCCGTCGTGGGGAGCTGCCCTATTCCACCAATCTACGTTCAATAACGTAATCACCGAAGGACTTTCTTTTACCGTAGGAGTTAGACTTGACTATGAAAAACAAGAACTAGACTACAATACGTCAATGGTTGCGGACTTTACACTCAAACCAAAACCGCATATACCATTCCCATCAATCGACCTGCCACCAACAACTATTAGCTCCGTAGGAACAGAACAACAAGACTACCTAAGAGTACTACCTAGAGTATCTATTAAATACGAATGCTCGCCCGAGATTATGACGTACTTTAACGCCTCGAGCGGATACAGAGCAGGAGGATATAATATCCAAATGTTCTCACAAATCCTCCAAAATCAAATGATGGGCCAGCTTATGCCAGGAGCACCAGGTGGCAATGAGATGACAATACAAGAACAAGTGTCCTACAAACCCGAAACAGTATGGAGCTTCGAAATCGGCTCGCGTGGAAAACTATTTGATGGCGTGCTGAACTACGACTTTGCCGCATTCTTTATGCTTGTCGAAAATATGCAACTAACACAGTTTATCGACGGCGGAAGCGGACGCATAATCAGTAATGCCGGAAAAGGCGAAACTGCTGGCGTGGAAGTTGCTCTCAACTATAACCCCGTACAAAATCTTAATTTTGACGTCTCGTACGGATTTACACATAGCATATTTACTGACTATGTCGTGAACGACCCCGATGGTGAGACCGACTATAACGGCAACTTTGTGCCATACATCCCTATGCACACATTTAGTGTTGGAGCTAACTATACTTTCAAATTGAATGGCTGGCTCGAAGCACTTACACTTGGTGTTAACTATAACGGAGCTGGAAAATTCTTCTGGGATGAAAAAAATAGCGTAAGCCAAGATTTCTATGGACTACTCGACGCCAAAATTGTGCTGCGTAGCGGATGGGCTAGACTCGAACTTTGGGGCAAAAACCTTACCAATACAAACTACAATACGTTCTACTTTGAGTCGTTTGACAATAAATTTATGCAAATCGGACGCCCAACCAGCTTTGGAGCGACTATAGGATTCACGTTCTAAAATATAATGAAAACTGCACACAGCTATAATACTAACGCCTGGTTCGCAAGAGCTGGGCGTTTTATGCGCAAGGCGCACCCTATCAAATTTACACTCATACTAACAGCCGTACTGATGGTACTGCTCACAATTTTGGGACTTCCCGAAGAATTCGGACTGATTAAAGATATTGAGTACGCTACCCCACCAATTTCTGCACTTAACGAAAATCCTGTCTTTACAATTATTATGGCAGTTATTTATGCTCCACTCATAGAAACACTACTGTTCCAAATGCTACCCTGGTTTATTTTGAGCAAATCAAAACTGGTTAGACGACACCGAATAATTGCCGTGGTCGCCTCTGCACTTATTTTTGGTGTGCTTCACTATTACTCCGTGTTTTATATGATTGCCACATTTATGATAGGAATGGTATTTATGTGGGCGTACATAGTCAAAAATGGCAAAAATCCGTATTGGAATGTGGTGCTACTGCACGCCGTTTGGAACGCATTAGCAATTGCAGGGCACCTGCTTTTAGAAAACAAACTCTAACCATACGTACATAGAGCAGTTGTTAGCCCACCAGAAACTACTCCACTACTATCAATAAAACAACACCCCCGCTAAATCTACAAAGACTTAGCGGGGGTATTCTTATTTAGTGCGTGATTGGTTAGTTTCGTTTGTTTTTTCTGTCACCAAACTTTTTCTTTTTGTCACCAGTTGGTCTTCTAGGCAGGTCGATATTCTTTGTTTTAGAGAAATCGCTTTCGATACGAGTAAGTTCGCCCGTTTCAAAATCGACTGTACCTTCCATTTTAAAGTCAAGTTGCTTACGTTGCAGGTCAGCTTTTTTGATAGATATCATTACTTTATCGCCAAGGGTAAATCTGCGACCAGTTCTATGTCCAACAGCCGAATATGTTTCATCATCGAACGAATAGTAGTCATCTTCGATATCTCTGAGCGAGACCATACCTTCGATTTTAGTTTCGACAAGTTCAACATAAATACCCCAGTCGGTAACTCCCGAGATAACACCTTCGAATTCGTCTCCGACTTTATCCTCCATAAACTCAACCATTTTATATTTAATAGAGTCTCTTTCGGCGCTTGATGCTTTGATTTCTTGAGCGGCGCTATGTTCGCATTGTTCTTCGAGGACATCAGTCGGCAGGCTTTTTCCTCCGTCAAGATAATGTTGCAACAGTCTGTGCACCATCATATCTGGATACCTACGAATAGGCGATGTAAAGTGTGTATAGTGGTCAAAAGCGAGTCCATAGTGTCCAATGTTTTGCGTAGTATATGTAGCTTTAGCCATAGACCTAATCGCAAGAGTTGAGACAATATTTTCTTGTGCCGTACCTTTTACACCTTGTAATATTCCAGTAAGTTCTTTAGCAAGAGCTTTACCTTTATCGTGTTTAAAGTATAGTCCGAACCTTGAGATAAAACCTTTAAATTTGGCAAATTTCTCTTCATTAGGTTGGTCGTGAATTCTATAAACTGACGTACGTTTTCCGCTAGGTCCGCCCAAGAATTTTGCAACTCTTTGGTTAGCCATAAGCATATATTCTTCAATCAGTTGGTTCGAATCTTTCATCTCTTTGAAATAGACCCCAGTTGGTTTACCATTATCATCAAGAATAAATTTGGCCTCTGCTCTTTCGAATCCGATAGAACCAGCCTTGAATCTTTGGGCTCTCATAATTTTTGCAATCTTATCCATCGTAATGATTTCATTCACAAAATCGCCTTCTTTATTTTCAATAACTTGTTGGGCTTCTTCGTACGAGAATCGTCTATCCGAATGAATTACAGTACGTCCAAACCATTCGTTGACTAGTTCGCCATCTTGTTTGATTTCGAATACAGCCGAGAAGCACAATTTATCTTCATTAGGTCTGAGTGAACACAGGAAGTTCGATAGGCTTTCGGGAAGCATCGGCACTGTTCTATCTACGAGATAGACGCTAGTTGCTCTGCTCAATGCTTCGTCGTCGATATCACTACCCGGCGTAACATAATGAGTTACATCGGCAATATGGACCCCAATTTCCAGGTTCCCATTTTCGAGTGTTTGGATAGAAAGTGCATCATCAAAATCTTTCGCGTCAGCAGGGTCAATAGTAAAAGTAGTGACACCTCTCATATCTCTTCTTTTGTTCACTTCAGCAGCAGAGATTTCAGTAGGGATTTTGGCAGCTAAATCCTCGAGTTCTTGAGGGAATTCGTAAGGCAGTTCATACTCTGCTAGTATAGCGTGCATTTCGGTATTATTATCGCCAACATCGCCAAGTACATCCACGATTTTACCTGTAGGATTCTTCGCACCTTTAGGCCATTCAAAGATTTCAACCATAACTTTTTGTCCGTTCTGTGCACCTTCCATCAATCTTTCGGGTACAAAAACGTCAGTTGGTACACGTTTTGAATCAACAACAACAAAACCAAAGTTTCGTCCTTGCACCATTTCTATGCGTCCGACAAACACTCTTTTGGCTTGTTCGATAATTTCAATAACTTCACCTTCTTTACGTCCATCGCGTCTTCTTGAAATAACAGCTACTTCGACTCTATCGCCGTGCATAGCTTGTTTAAGGTTACGAGACTCTACAATAATATCTTTCTCGCCTGGCTCCGCATTATCAACAATAATGTAAGCCATACCGGTAGATGTCATATCGACTTTCCCTACAATTTTAGGCATTTGCGCTCTGGTCAATTGGTATTCTCCTTTGCCTACTTTTTCGAGTAGTCCGTCCGAACAAAGTTCATCGAGTAGTTGTTGTACAATTTGTTTAGCTTCGGTGCCTTTGGCATCGAGTCTCATCATCGCTTGTTTGATATTATATGTTTGCTGCGGTGTGCGTTCGTATATTTGGAACAGGTCGTGTTTAATTTCTTTCATTCTAATAGTTGTTAAAAGTTGTTATATATGAGTATATTTAATCGAATATACACATTAATTTACGTAAACAAAAAGGGGGGGAAATCCCTAGCATTTTCGAATAGCTAGGATAGCCCCCATTTTATATATAAGTTGAATAAGTTTAAATTATTTTACAATAAACTTATGCATCAATTTTAGCATATTTGGCATTACGTTCAATAAATTCGCGTCGAGGAGGTACTTCATCCCCCATAAGCATAGAGAATATTCTATCTGATTCGATAGCCGAATCAATCGTCACTTGTCTAAGCAGTCTAGTTTCGGGGTTCATAGTAGTAGACCAAAGTTGCTCGGCGTTCATTTCTCCAAGACCTTTATATCTTTGGATATGCACACCTTTATTTCCGAATTCTTCAATCGCAGCTACCCTTTCATCTTCATTCCAGCAGTATCTTTGCTGTTTTCCTCTTTTGATAAGGTAAAGTGGCGGCGTAGCAATAAACAAGTGCCCATTAGTAATAAGGTCATTCATATATCTAAAGAAGAACGTCATAATAAGTGTCGCGATATGCGAGCCATCGACGTCGGCATCGGTCATAATCACAATTTTGCTATATCTAAGTTTCGTAAGGTTCAGTGCTTTAGAATCTTCTGGCGTCCCAACAGTAACACCGAGAGCGGCGTACATATTTCTAATTTCTTCGCTTTCAAAGACTTTATGTTCCAGTGCTTTTTCGACATTAAGGATTTTCCCTCTCAGTGGCAGAATTGCTTGAAACATTCTATCACGGCCTTGTTTAGCCGTACCACCCGCCGAGTCCCCTTCGACTAGGAATAGTTCTGTTTTTGCTTTATCACGCGAAGAGCAGTCACTAAGTTTCCCTGGTAGTCCAGCTCCTGAGATAACTGTTTTACGTTGCACCATATCTCTCGCTTTTCTAGCGGCGTGTCTGGCCGTAGCAGCGAGTATAACTTTTTGGACGATTTGTTTGGCATCTCTAGGATTTTCCTCCAGATAGTTGGTAAGTGCTTGGCTTACAGCTTGGCTAACAGAGGCATCAACTTCGGAGTTCCCAAGTTTAGTTTTTGTTTGCCCTTCAAACTGCGGTTCTTGGACTTTGACTGACACGATAGCTGTGAGTCCTTCACGGAAGTCATCACCAGCGATTTCGATTTTCAGTTTAGTAAGCAGTCCGCTCGCTTCGGCATATTTTTTGAGTGTAGAGGTGAGTCCTCTTCTAAACCCAGTAAGGTGTGTACCACCTTCAATAGTATTAATATTATTAACATACGAGTGTACATTTTCGGAGTACGACGTATTGTATTGCATCGCCACTTCGACAGGGATACCATTTTTCTCTCCTTCGAAATAGATAGTATTTTCGATAAGTGACTCTCTATTTTGGTCAAGGAATTTGACAAATTCTTTAAGACCATCGAGTGAGTGAAACAATTCGTATCTCGGCAATTCTGTTTCGGGGTCAACATCTCTCAAATCTGTGAGTGATAGTTTGATACCCTTATTAAGGAACGCGAGTTCTCTAAGTCTGTCAGCTAGGGTATTATATTTATACTCTGTTGTTTCGCGGAATATTTCATCATCTGGTTTAAACGTAATTGTAGTACCAGTTTCTTGGGTTTCGCCGATAACTTCGACTTGCATTTGTGCTGCCCCTCTGGAGAACGTTTGACGAGAGATTTTGCCATCTCTTTTAACGATAGCTTCGAGGTGAATAGACAGGGCGTTAACGCAGGAAACACCGACTCCGTGGAGTCCTCCGGATACTTTGTATGAGTCTTTGTCAAATTTCCCCCCAGCGTGAAGAACTGTAAGTACTACTTCGAGGGCTGATTTTTGTTCTTTGTCGTGCCATTCTGTGGGAATACCACGCCCGTCATCGACAACTGAAATAGAGTTATCTTTGTTGATAACTACGTCAATATTGGAGCAGTGGCCAGCGAGTGCTTCATCGATAGAGTTGTCCACGACTTCGTAGACAAGGTGGTGGAGTCCTTTGACTCCGATATCACCGATGTACATAGCAGGTCTTTTTCGGACTGCCTCAAGCCCTTCGAGGACTTGTATGCTATTGGCTGAGTATTCTTTATTTTCTATTTGGCTCATTGTTGTGTTAACTGAATCTTGGTTTAAAATATATAGGCAAAGATAAACAAAAAAGGATTCATATGCAAATGAAGATAGGTTAGTTTAAAGTATTATTATTAATGAAAATAAAGAATCCAATCTAGGATTGTATTAGAATACTATCCCTTTCGAATATTAATCTTCTGAGAACCCCTAAATTACTGTTATATTGACAGTTGGGAGCACTCATACCCTCGAGAAATGACACTATCGTAATTATTATAACCATTCGCTTTTCACTGGCTCTGCTACACACAAAAAAACCGGAATACTCACAGTTTTATCTGTAAATATTCCGATTGAAATTTATAACTCTACTTCGACTCTAAGTGTTTAGATGAAGATGTAGTGTGATAGTCATATGATTAGTCAATAAGAGCTTTGTTCATAAGGTGGTTAACGGTAGATATTTCAAGGAAAGAAGCACCTTTTGTAGCACCGAATGAGCCTCCAACGACAGCAATAAGGTCTTCGTTGTGTAGAGTTTCTTCGTTAGCAAGTTTTGCAAGTAGTTGTTGTGAGAATCTATCGTGAACGATTGAAGGCTCACCGTACGAAGCAAAGATGCCATAAGAAAGAGCAAGTTCGCGCATAACGTGTTTGCGGTAGCAAAGAGCGTATACAGGTTTTTTACCACGGAAAGAAGAAAGGTATCTAGCCGTACGTCCCGAAAGAGTATCAATAACGATAGCTTTAACCGGAAGGTTTTGCGAAGCTCTAACAGCCGAGCGGCTAAGCTGTGCAGTGATTTCGTTGTTAACTCTGACCATATTAACTTCGCTGATGTCTTCTAGGTCATTTTCGATAGCTCTCGCTACTTTAGACATAGTTGTAACAGCTTCAACAGGGTATTTACCGTTAGCAGTTTCGCCTGAAAGCATAATAGCATCAACACGTTGGTAGATAGCGTTAGCGATATCCGAGATTTCCGCACGTGTAGGACGTGGGTTTTCAATCATCGTGTGTAGCATTTGCGTAGCGATGATAACTGGTTTTTTGCTATTGATACATTTTCCAACAAGTTCTCTTTGAGCGATAGGGATTTGCTCTGCAGCAAGTTCCACACCTAGGTCACCACGAGCAACCATCACGCTATAGCAGTGGTCAAGGATTTCGTCGATATTGTCAACACCTTCTTGGTTTTCGATTTTAGCGATAAGTTTGATATGGCTATGGTTTTCGTCAAGAATAGTTTGGATATCCAAAAGGTCTTGCGCGTTACGCACGAATGAGTGAGCGATAAAGTCGATATCTTGTTCGATAGCCCAGTGGATATAGTCGATATCTTTTTGAGTAAGTGAAGGAAGTGTGAACGAAACTCCAGGACAGTTAACACTTTTACGAGATTTAATGAATCCGCCGTTGCTAACAACGCAATGTAGTGTTTCGCCTTTTTTCTCTTTAATGATAAGTTCGATATCACCATCATCAACAAGGATAGAATTTCCAACGTTAACTTCGTTAGCGAAGTTGCCATCGTTAACGATAAGCGCTTCTCTCGAAGATAGCATTTCAGGAGAGTCCGAGCCTCTTACAAGTAGTTCGTCACCAGCGTTGATAGTGAAATCTTCAACTGTTTTTGTAGTACGAATTTCAGGTCCTTTGGTATCGATAAGGATAGCAATTTTGTCTGAAACTTCTCTGACGTTTTTCACGATAGCTGCAGCACCTTCGATTGGGCAGTGTGCAGTATTGATTCTCACGACGTTCATTCCAGCGTCGTAAAGAGTTTTCAGATAGGGAGTGTCGCAACGGAAGTCGCTAATTGTTGCAATGATTTTTGTACGTTTCTTCATCTTAAGTTTGATAAATGTATTATATAGATTGTTTGTGAATTTTGTTTAATTGTTAAAGGCTAAGTGCCGCTTGAACAGCAATTTTGTAAGAGTTTAGTCCGAATCCTGTGATTGTTCCAGCGCAAACCGGAGCAATGAGTGATGTGTGTCTAAATTCTTCTCGTGCTAGTATGTTTGAAATATGCACCTCAATTGTCGGTGTTCCGTTTAATTTGATTGCCGAAATAGCGTCCGCAATCGCAACCGATGTGTGGGTATAACCACCAGCATTGAGGATTACGACGTCCGCCTGAGCAATTGCATTGTGTAGTTTGTCGATTATTTCACCCTCGATGTTGGTCTGAAAATAGTCGAAAACAACGCTCTGTGAGTACTCTTGAACAAGGCCTGGCAGGAAAGACTCAAAACTCTGCGTACCGTAAACCGCCTGCTCGCGTGTGCCTAGCAAGTTCAGATTCGGGCCGTTGATAATGAGGATTCGTACCATTTTTGGTTCTTAATAACGTAAGTGTTGTGAAATATCGTGCAAAAATAGTCATAAGTTTGCTTATATTTGCAAAAAAATCGTAATATTTTATGTGGAACAAATATATAATCGCCTTTAAGGAACATCTAATACTAGAGAAAAACCTAGCACCCAACACGGTTGAGGCGTATATTCGTGATGTTAAAAAAGTTGAATTTTGGTGCGAAAAAAATCGTATTAATTGTCCTACAAAAGTCAATCGAAACGATTTTGAACTGTTTTTAACCACACTAATCGACCAAAACCTATCTAAAAGGTCCTGCCAAAGAATAATTAGTGCTTCTAAAACACTATTCAAATTTCTTGTCGATTGCGATGCGATACAAACAAACCCACTTAGACTTATCGAGGCACCCAAAGCCGAAAAACACCTCCCAGATACTTTGTCGGTTGCAGAAATCGAAAGACTAATTGATGCCGTTGACCTGAGCACAGCCCGAGGACACCGAAACCGTGCGCTACTCGAACTACTATATGGTTGCGGACTAAGAGTTTCTGAAGCCGTAAACCTCAAATACTCAGATATATACGCCGACGAAGAGATAATCAGAGTTACTGGCAAGGGGGACAAAACGAGACTCGTGCCCATAGGTACGCAAGCACTCAAACAAATAAGCCTTATCCCACAAAGAAAATCGGATTATATATTCGTGGGCTCCAAAAAAACAGATCGGAAGAGCGTCGTGTAGGGAAAGAGTGTAGGCTATAGTG
>CAMQUV010000005.1 GCA_947037995.1 uncultured Rikenellaceae bacterium | reverse complement strand
GCTCGTTGGGCGTAAGGGGGAAGTGCGTCACTGCAACAACATATTTTTTAAATTCCACGACAAGCAGCACACGGGGTTCGGCACCTGTGAGCGGCACTATTTTTGAACCTAGAGGTTTATCTTTCGAGAGAAGCCCCACGCCATATTTCCCCGAATCAAAAGCAATCGCGGGTGCGTAGGTTGGGTACATATTCGTTTTGCGCGCTAATTCTCCGAGCACATAAATTTTTCCGCTTCTGTTGGTAACGCTATCAAGTTCCTGCAGCGCCGCAAAGTGTGGATTGATATTGTTTATCACCTGTGCGACATTCTCCACATTAATTTGGGGTGAATCGTTACCGATACAGTTTCGCACGTTATAGCACAACGCTCTAACAGACTTTGCTTTAGGTTTTTGGACGGTTTGAGCAACAATTGCGCTGTGGGAAAAGACAATTATCAGGAGCGATATAATGATTTTCATAGTTGAATTTGGGGCTATTTTAGTTTTATAAATCTCACAAATATAACATTTTTCACAACTTAAAGTTGTGTTAGGCATATTTTTTGGTATCTTTGTGGAGAACCGTCAATGATAGGCGGACAGAAAATTCAAGATACTAAAACACGGGGCTGACCGGTTTTGACAGCTTGTAAAGTTCTTTGGTAAGCGTGCCGAGGGTTGTAAGGAGACCTCGTAAAATAGAACTTTCAAAACTTCAAATGGCAATCAAAGCTATCAACTCGCTGCCTAATTTTACTAAGTAAAATTACTTAATTCGCGTGGACTAGGTTTCCTCTGCGAACGAGTACCCTGATTCAAATCGCCCCGCTCTTTGCGGACTGAATCGACTGGGTATCACAAAACTAAGAGATAGCCGCCCGTTTTCTACTAACGGCGTGGCGAAATTCTAAATAGATAAGCAGCAATTTCGGGTGATTGTGCCCTGATTGATGTCGAAAAATAATCACAAAATACGCACGTAGAAAGTCACGGCACTTCTTGTTTGGACGAGGGTTCGATTCCCTCCAGCTCCACAAATACGCCTGTTTACCAGGCTATTAACACCACTCACCCAACTCCACACACAAAAAAAGTGAAGTTGGGTGAGTGATTTGTTTTATTCCGTTCCACTACGCTCAAACGAATAAATCACCTACTGGATTTCGTCCTCTGTTATAATATTGTCCGCCGTAAGCATTACAGAAGCTTCCGAGGTGACGAAGTTGTCATCGGTTGTCTCAAGTTTGATAAATTGTATGTCCCCATCCATAATATCGGACAACTCGAATTGCGCAACCATATTTTTTGTATCAACTGTAATAGTCTGAAGATTCACGTTTTTATCGGAGCTGCAAGATGCTAGAATAATAGGAGTATAAGTAATCTGTGTTTCATCTGATATATATTATTTAAGTTTATTAATCTAAGTCCTACGTTTATAGAACTTGGTAGTAATTATTGTATTATTAACAACCGCACACCGTACATCTGTTACTCCTTGAGCCACAGCATACGATTGTGGTTCCGAAAGTTTGTCTATATCGATATTTCCAGCCAATTTTCATATAGATTTCGTAGTGCAATTTTTAATTTACGGAAACACAAAGGCTGGTTAATATGCTTTAGTTTTTACAGAAAATTTACATAAGACTATCACTCCTGCATATTTATCTTTGTTTTCTATTATTTTCTCGAACTCTGGATTTACCACTTTATACTGCTTATTTTCACTTAAATAATCTGAGAGTACACCTATCAATTCATCTGAAAGAAACCTTACAAAGTAGTCGCCATTCAGCCCTACCGCGCTGCCATACAACCCCGATAGAGCAGGCGAAAACTGTGTAAACAGACCGATTTCAGCGCTCAAATCATAGAGCTCACGTTGCTGTTTATTGTAAAAGAAATGCCTAACGGACATCAATTCATCATCTACCCCACGCTGTCCAAAATAAAGCCACTGCGGTGTTTCGTAAATTGGCCCTGCAACAAACGTAATATCGTTATGAGAACGAAAATAGTCCATAATATCCATTTGAAGCATATCGTCTTTAAAGTCCCACATACTTTTATCCTGTTCTATAACATATTTCGCACTATACGAATTAGGCGGAATAATCTGATATATTGTATCGCAATAGGTTCGATTAAATAAAACCATATCGGAATTACTGGCACAGTAGAAAGAATCATCTGAAAATGGAGCTGCAATATTAGGGTTCAGACACATAGCAGGCGTTGGCATAGCCTTATATAGAATGCTGTCCTGTTTATTTATAATCAAATCGAAGGCTTGACTATTAGGCTGTGACTGCCCGGGTAGAACAGTTTTCAGCGTTATATCACCAATTTGAAATGAATTTGAGCTGGGCGTGGTTTTCTCGGATTTAACAAAGTTCCCAGCTGTGTCATAAAATTTGTTATACCCCAAATCATAAATTACAATTAAGCTATCAACTATGTCGTACGAAGCATCAAAAAGTTTTATGTACTCGCCTGGTCCGCGCCCTTGCCTATCAATAGTATTTAGCCATTTGCCACTAATGTCGTAGATATCAATTTTTTCGCTTATCTGATTGTCAACAACAAGTATTTTATTATCGAGTGTGAATATAATTCTGTCGGCCAGCGAGATATACCCTTTTTTCGGGTGGCTAAGTGGGATGAATTTATAGTCTCCTACAATGTCAGTATGGTCGGAAATTTCTGTCAGAGTCTGCTCATTAAGATTAATTACTGTAAGAGTCGTATCAATACGTTGTAACATCTTCGCATTAGAATAGTCTGAAATATTCCCAGTAACAACAGCCTGCTCATTACAAGCTATTAATACAAGAGATATAATTATTAAAAGAAGGTTTCGCATTTTATTACTTGTTAATTAATTCGGCAATAATATTTGTTCTCCTAAAAATTTAGGATTTCTATTAGATATAAGATCAATGAACATTTTAACACGAGCCAATTTTTCTCGTGCATTAACTTTCAATCCAAAATATACACTAACGTCTTGTGCATTATATCCATAGGCATTTAAGCCTGCCCAATGTGCAATATAAACGGCTCTTTGATTGTGAAATTTTTGTGATATGACAATAAATTCATCTTGACCGAATATTTGTTTCATTCGAAGCACAGAGTCGTATGTATTAAACCCTGCGTAGTCAAGCGTTATTTTACTGGCGGGCACTCCACGCTTCACTAGGTCGTCTTTCATATCCTGAGGCTCATTATAATACTCTAGAGAGTGGTCGCCACTTATTACAATATGGGAAATCTTTCCACTATTATATAATTCAACAGCAGCATCAATTCTATACGCGAAGTAGGGATTAATGCCCCCTGCCCGAAGGTATTTTGACGTGCCCAATAGCAAGCCAGCTTTACACGTGGGTATATCTGCAATTTGCTCAAAGATGTAGTTTTCGCTACCGTTATCAGTTACTATATCAGCCAAGAACATAGCACCTAAGCATAGAATAAGGCCCGTAATGGCAATTACTGCAAATCTTTTTAAGTTTCGTTTTGTTATTTTGATTTTCATTTTCATCGTCCTGTTATTTTTAATTGATTAGACCTGCTCATTACGCCAAGCACGGTTACCGTGGTGCTGCGCGAGTGGGTGATAACACCCCCGAACACATAGCATATTTCGATAAAGATAGTAAATTTATTGCGATTGCATCTATGATAATGCTTACGACCTTAATTGTCAGACATTTAAGCTAAACGACACTATTGAATACAAATCATTTTGCTCATCATAAGCAGATACAATAATATTGTCGCCTGCCACCGTGAAAGAGGTTACATCATACGGTAATAGATATTTTCGAATAGGGTTCCCCTCCCAATCATATCTCAAAATATACCTACCCTGTCTACTATCCTTATTTCCAAAAGTTTTATCTGAGTATAAAAAATAAATACTCGAATCAATAATTGCAGCGTCTAAAAAGCCTCGCTTGCTTTCTGGTTTAGTTCTTACAAAATTCAGATTAAACTGCGAAATATATTCAATATCAACCATAGGGTATTGGTAGAATCGACTCATTATAATTTCGTTTTGTTTAGGATTTACAATCTCAAACCCCACTGCCATATAAAAATAACTTACAGCAAGACCTTTGTGATGGTTGTATATCATACAATTTTGATATGCGGTTAATCGACTGAAGTCATTTGATGGGATTTTATCAAATTCAGTGTCGCCAGAGGGATACTCCCCCCAATATTTTGTCACACCGTTTTTAATATCTTTTGTGCAATACCTAGTATTAGCAGTGGTATTTTCAATATTCAATCCTTGAAAACATATCATTGTATCATTCAGCCTTATCGCAGTACTGAATGGTTGGTGTTCAAACTTTACTACTTCAAGCGGATTAGTGTTTCCCTTTATGATGTCTTTAACATTATAGTACAAAAGGTCAGAAGGCGCAGCATTTACTTGAATTATTGAGTCGTTGTATTTAGTCATACCCATAAAATTAACAATCTCGTTTCCCGCTCTGCCCACTTTGAGCCACGTGCAACTATTTTTAGTTTTATGATTTTGCAATGTCAAATGAGCCTCTGTATTAGGTGTTGAGTAGACAACTAAAGAATCAAACATTGCAATATTAGTTGGCTCGTATAGTATGCTATCGATTAAAACTAATCCGTCATTTAAGGTTATTTCTGATTTAAAAGCTGCTAAGCAGTCACTGTTTTTTTGCTTATTATTATTTGCTGTGCATCCAAAAACAGTTAATGTCAGCATTAGTAGTACATATTTTGTCATATTATTTATAGGTAAATGGGGCTCCACCATATTGGGATTTGTAAAGTGGCGCCGTTAATTTCAGATTAATATTAATTTCATAGAACGTTCCTGAGGCTGTAACTCCTTTAATAGTTACTGAACCAGAAAAGCATTTATCTAGACCTCCATAACATCCTAAAACTGATTCTTCCCAATGAGTATCAGCTTCGTCAGACAGCACCTCGGTGTCTGTGCATCACTGCGTCTAGGCCTATTATTTAGCAGGTATTTGATTTTATTTTCATAAAGATAGTAAATTATTTTGAGTTTATAATAGTCGTTAAGTAGATTTATCACCTCTCGAATTTGCAACACACAGTGTTATTTATAGCTATTAAATATGTAAACATTATAATTTAAATTTATATATTTTTTGACTCGTTTGATTATCTACAATTCCGTATATGTAATTATTATCAACGCAGAAATTTGTTATTGCAACTGGCAAACTGTATTTCGCTACCTTATTACCCTGCCAATCGAAGCAAAATATTTCATTAGTGCTATAATCTCCATTAATCCATTTTTCACGTGGTTCAGCAGAGTATGTAAAGCATATCAAGCTATCAGAAACAGCAACATCAAGTAGTCCTGCTATATTCTTACTGTCATCAGAAGTTGGGCGCCCATTTATAATTATAGATTGTGGGGGATTATTAAATTCATTGGTATGGGTATGTTCAATTTGCCGACCAGTCACATTAAAAATCTCAAACACATCAGATGACATATTGCTGATTACGAACTTAGATTGTCTATTATTTGATTCAATTTGTGATTGAAATGTAATTCCCCTGTACTGCGCAGGTATCTCACTACAATCAAAAGGGTATTTGCTGGAGTAATTTATAATATTTCCGAGGTGGTCAGTCACTCCAAATTGACCAAATGAAAATGCTCCTCTATAAATAATCAACTGATTAACGACGCATAGGTTCATAGCTCTAAAGTCAAGATTGTATGGGTATCTGTTTTTTTTGCTTATAGGGTTTTTATTTTTTATAAAGTCTTCTAGCTTTATTGAATTTAGCTCTTTTTTAGATACATCTAGAAAAAATATGTGATTATTGTCAATAGAGTAGCTTCTACTAACCGAGATATATTCGTTGTCTGCTCGGCCTCTTCTTGCTACTCGATTAATAATCTCACCATTATTAGGATTAATAACTGTAAAAAAATAATCATCTCCTGTTGTCCGAGCAATAATTAGACTGTCTGCCAGTTTTATTTGTGTAATCCTACCTAGTGGATTATCACTGTCATTAAATACAATTTCATAATCATCTATTTTATGTATTGTATCAAATGAGCTAAATTGTTCGGTATTTTGACTTGAGCACGAGATAATTAGCATCAGTATGATTACGCTTAATATGTGTTTCATATTTTAAAGATTTATTAGAATCGCATCTTTCAACACCTTAATCAGTATTACTTGGATGGTTGTTTGGTGTAAGAGTTGAGCGGCAACGCCACTCGAAAACCCCAGATTTGTCATAAAGAATTGGCGGGTTATAGTATTGATGCTTTAATAATGACATTTTCCCCATTTTCACTTCTAGTTCTTATTGACTCAGGAAGCCGATTGTGGTTTTTATTGAATTCCATCATTTCGTGAGGGATATACAGAAAGTCACTATCGAACCCATAGGTTCCAGGGAAAACACTAAGAAAGTCCGTGTCTTCGTAGATAATCCCACTATTTATATTAAGCATAAAAAAATTTGATTCACTGTTTGAGAATGTTTGTCCAACAGCAAAGTTCTGCCAAATAATAGGTGAGCGAAGTATGAAACGCTTATCCCTTGTCTTAAACATATTCTCACGCTCATCATAATTTGCTGTTTCTTCTAGGAAATCAAGTGTATAAGTTTTCATCTCACCGTTTTCTCTATCTACTTGAGTGAAAAAATCCGTCAGGTGTATATTAAAATAGGCCTCGTTTTCACTTTCTATAAATGGCGTAGCTAATGAAATTTTCGGTAAATCCCCATATTTAACTTTTTGCTCTACAATATTCATTTCTAGGTCAGTAGTAGTGATAGCGAATTTATACAATTCATTCTCTTCTTCCCCAGTATACTGTGGTCTGAAAAATATAAATCCATTTTCTATAGCCAATATGCCTTCTAAAAGTGAAATGGGAGCGTCTTTTTTTGAAATAAATTCACCGTTCACGCTGAACGATAGAACTTTATCTACATCACTATCTAAGATATAAATAATGCCGTTATGCACTGAGACGTCTGTTATTGTTAAGTATTCGTTTCCGCCACGCCCTTTCATTCCGATAGAACGAATATACTTGCCTTTTTCGTCATAAATATTAAGATTGTCTCCGCTTTTAATTAATAATTCATCATCATAGGGTATGATTTTATCAATAGTACCTAACATTTTATTACTAGGCTCATTACTGAGTGTGATATATTCTAAATTAAGGTTGTTAAATGGGGATTTACTATCGTTTTCTGCGACTTTCCATTCGTAGGTTTTGTTATTTTGACTTTGTGATTGTTTTTCCGACGAGCATCCAGTACAGAATACTATTGAAATTAGGAATAGGGGGAATTTAATTTTCATATTAATTCGATATTATGAGATTTGATGGCTGCATAAAGTATGCCTTAAAAATTGAAGGTTGATTGGTGTAAGAGTTAAGCAACAACGCCACTCGAAAACTGCCTGTCGGCACTCTAAATTATTCATTGACTATTTTGCAATCTTAGGTAGGTTTGCGACCCAAACAGCCTCCTCTTCACCAAAGCGAGCAAGGTAGATTTTGTCGTCATATATAGTAAAATCACTAAATGTAGGGATATCCCATTTCGCTTTTAAATTAAAGTCCTTGTCA
Organism: uncultured Rikenellaceae bacterium; assembly: GCA_947037995.1. Classification (GTDB taxonomy): domain Bacteria; phylum Bacteroidota; class Bacteroidia; order Bacteroidales; family Rikenellaceae; genus Mucinivorans. Next base: position 11,001 of record CAMQUV010000005.1, on the reverse strand, counting down.
AAAACCCAAATAAAACCATCCTCCTCACCATCTTTCATCTCAAATCCAGAAATGTAAATGTAATTCTCATCAAATACAATGCTATGAAAGCCTGCTTTTTCGTCTAATATATCTTGCAAAGAGGGAATTTTGTTGATAAAGTAAGAATGTATAAGCTCGCCAGTTGTACTAATGATGTCTAGCTGCTGTCTTGACATATAAGTTGTGTAGATTCTATTTGCTGCCGCGTCATACGCAGCCATATTTTGTGCATAATTGAATGGGATTTCATAGTCTAATGCCGATTCAATATATTTCACGCTATTCTTAATTGGATTGTAAACCACATTAGGACAATTATTTCCTTCAAACTTCCCCCCTATCAGTGTCGTGTCATTAATAACAAAGAGGTGCTTGAATTGGGACTGAACTTTAATACTTTTAGTGCTAAAATTTTGTTTCCCTTCTTTAATGGCATTCATATCAATGAGCTCAAGTTGCTGTTTAAATACACCAAGAATCCAAATATTGCTATCATTCACTCCTTCGGTTTGCCCGTGAAATGCAGGTGCTAGATACTCGTTAGGCCCTCTGCCTTCACGCATAAAATCGGTCACTTTCTTGGTTTTGAAATCATAATAAGAATAGTGATAGTCGTATTCAGCATTCAATAGCAAAAGTCCATCACCAACCCTATCTAGCCCAAGAGCGGAATGATGATTTACCAACGGTTCAAAGGGAGTGAATTCAACTATTTGCGATTCAATGTCTTGAATTATTGTTTGAGTAGAGCTCTTTGAGCACGCACCCAATGTCATAAGTGCGCATACGAGAATTGTGTTTAGCTTCATAGTTTTATAGTTTAATTTTATACAATATCATCAAGCGAGCAGTAGTATAAGCTACCTTTCGAATTTTCACCAAAATATAGACGGTTATTTGGTTTGTCAAGCCAGAGCGAATAAAACATTTCACCAAGGTCGTACTTTTTAACAACTTGCCCGTCCCAGTTAAAGACATATAATATAGAGGATTTATCTGTTTTCATAAAATTGGGACCCATTTCAACCCCTATATAAAGTGCATAGATATATTCATTATCCGCAGTGGAATTAGTAAATACAACTAGGGGTTTATCAGTTTGCGTAGGCTTTGAGTCGAGCTTATAGCCTTTCACCTCAAAGGTTTCGATATCGACAATATTTAGTTGCGGAACACTTGACATAATCATAGCCATTTTCGTATTGTCTGGTTTCACGAGACCTGCCGCACTGACGTTCATATTATTGTCATATATCACAGTGGAGTCAAAGAGGGTTTTAGTGCGGTCAATCTCCCCTGTTTTAAAATCTACAATAGATATTTTTGAATTGAAATTAAACATATCATTATAAACTGGGTCAGGGTCACAAGAAACTGTTATGTATTGTTTATCATTAATCTGATAGTAGTAATCGGCATAATAAATTGGGTTTACCTTTTCTTTGCTAAACTGATAAACCGTATCAATAATTGTACGTTTTTGTTTAATTGACTCCGAGATATTCCATTTCATAATTTTGTGTTCATTCATACACGTTAAATTAGCTTTTAGTTGCGAATTTTCGTTTAAAATTTGATGGAGTGGTGGCACAGAGAATGACTCAATTGGCCCTCTTCCTCGTCTAATAAATTGGGTGATTAAGTCTCCAGTATTGATGTTGTATGCTTCAAAATTGTGACTACCATCAAATACTCGGCAAAATAGAATTGAGTCAATCACAGAAAAACCAACAGACCTAACATCTTTGATTTTAGTTTTAGTGAGTTCTAGTTTTTCGGTTTTTGCTCCATCGACAATCATTTCAACGGGGAAAAGTGCTGGCTGTGATGGGGCGCAACAAAAAAATAGAGCGACCGTAAGCAGTAAAAGAGGTTTTTTCATAATTGTAGATATTAAATTAATCGGATGAAATATTCATATTACAAATATAGATATAAACAATACTAAATCCTAATTTTACGACCTCCTATTCGCACTTTGCAATGCTTTGATTTACAGGATGTTACAAAATAAAAACCTACTACAATGACTTTTGGCTATTTTTTGAGCTCACAAAAACAGTAGTTGACACATTAACTGTCAACTATGTTTGCAGGCGAATGATAATAGGCAAATCTATTATCAGTTCATAATAAGTCGGTGGAAAACAAGTATGGGTTCACCTTTTTCTAGCTGCTGCTCAATGTTTTCTGGAGCACGCTTCATCCCTAATTTAACCAGTTCCTGATACCTATCATAAGACTCAATTTGAGAGACAATCTCATCGCCAACTACTCCTGCAAACCAAAACACATAATTGTCAGGCACTGGCACAGTACTGGATAAAACATCCTCCATACGAGCATTAAGATAAACCATTTCCGTATCCATATTATATAGATACGAGCCATACATAAAGTAGTCGGCTTGTTGCTGAGTCGGTATATTAACGTCGCTTATAAGTAGGTCTCCATATAGGTAGGCAGCCCCACTAGAGTGCATATAACTGCTTAGCTCCTCCGAATTGCTGCGGGCATCGCCCTTGATATGATGTTTGCCAAAGTCGAGCGCAATCTTTGTAACGGGCAGCGAGGGCGACTTTCTGTCAAAAATATAGATTGAATCGTTGGCATAAGTTGTGTAGACAATCTTGTCAGCGGTTTGCGTAAACGCATTGATTGTAGAGAGTTCACAATAGTTTTCGTCAGTAGTGGGAAGGGTGTAATTAGTTTTTTCAAACTTATCGTTTGTAATAAACGCGCCCCCACCATTTTGGGGTGTGTCACCATAATAAAACAAAAAACTACCATCGTCAAATTTGGCGAAATCGGCCGCATAGAATGCAGGGATTTTCTGCTCGCTAATGTATTGCCCTGTGTTAATATCGTATGTCACGAGTAGTTGCTTGCCATTATCGAGGCAATAGATATTCTTATCGTCGATAGTAAACGAAGACATCTCGATATACTCATTCGGCCCACGCCCTTTGCGCCCCACTTGAAACAAGAAATCACCGTTTGTGCGGTACGCATTGAGGGAATTGGTGTTAGGAATATCACTTATGAAAATCGTATCTCCTTTGGCCATCAGTTTATCAATTCTGCCCGAAAACGTATGTTTTTCATCGCCCAGGACGACAAAGCGTGTCGAGTCGATTATTTCGGCCAACGGTTTGGCTTGTTCAAAATTTATTGTTTCAGCAGTAGTGTCGTCAACACTTTGGCTACACGATATCATTAATGCAGTTGCAATAAGATAATAAGGGAGGTGTAATTTCATTTGTTTGGTTGGTTTTAAGTTTTGATAAAGATATAGTGGTGTCCGGTTAAGCTTTTCAAAATATCACTTATATTATTGTAATTGAGTTAGTTATGTTGCTTTAAAAAAGAAGTGTGCTTGGAAAATTGATTTTCGTTTACAATTAGAAAAACTCTGTTTTTCTGCGAGCCAAAGCCTCCCCCGCGGAGGCGAGCAATATAAAATTGCTCACTAAAGGGTCTAAAGACCCCTCCACAGACTTTGGCTCGTTGTGGCCAAAAGTGCAAATTGATCTAAAAAAAGATTTAGGATATTTTAATCGGACAATACTAATAAAGATATTAAAAGCTAACGACTGCGCGGGGTGACTTATAGCGTATATATCAAAAGGGCATTGCGCCCAGTTGCATCATCCGTTTGCAGACAATATAGTTTCTCGCCCTTCTCATCAACAGCAATTAAATCAACGTTCTGGTCTAACTTTAACCTTGCTAAATGTTCTCCGTTGTAGTCAAAGACGTGAATCTCGTCACTACTGTGATTAATCCCGTCGCCCAGTATTTTCTTTCCCGAAAATAATCCATATATACAATTATCACTAAGGGTAATCTGAGAATAGCCCACCCTAGTGTTTTGGTTTGGTGTGGGAACATTATGGTATTGTTCTATAATGTCGTAATCCATATCAAATTGACTAGAGCGCCACTTGTGAATAATCTGGTTATTCTCTACTTCGAAAAAATCTAGCCCACCATCATAAAAAACACATCTTGCGAATACAGGATTGTTTTTCGCTGCCACGACAAGCCCATTCGAGGCCATAGAGTGCGAGAGCAAAGGCATATTGCCAACATTGGGCGGTAGGTTTGTATTTCGGCATACAACTTCACCATCTTTATTTAACAGATAAAGCGACGTTGAATCGAAAAGTGCCGAAGCGATAAAATCACCATTATTTAGTCGCGATAAATAGCCGTAACCTTTATTGTCTTCCCACTCTTTGTTGAACGTACCACCATCTACCAATGGTAATGTTGAGTATTTTTTATAGCTAGCATCGTATGCTCCAATGACGGTTTCGGCTGAATTATTAAAACAGTCAATTGATATAATTTGATTAAACTCATTCCGAGCTCTACCTGCCATACCATCTTCTCGTAGTAATTTACCATTGTAGTCGAGGATTTTTATCTTCCCCGCCTTGGTTTCATCTAATACTGCTATTATTTCGTTTCCTAAGACCATTTCCAAGGGAGATGTCACTACGTGTGTTATGTCGAAAGATTGTGGGGCAGTAACTAAACGCTCTTCGTCGGGAGAGAACGGTTGATTTTTTTGTTTATCGCTACAACTAAAGCAGATAGCTATAAGAATTAGTGTTGCAAGTAATGTTTTGGTGTTATTAATCATTTTGCATCTTATTAAAGGTTATAAATACAACAACTCTGTAGCATTTTAAATAGTAATGAGAGTTGTTGTTGAATTACATTATTTATATTGGTTTCTTCGTCTGTCGACTAGACCTTCGCCTGAAAAAACATAGCAAGTAGCGCCTTTCATCGGCTTACATCCAACGACCTGAACATCATCGTCCTCAATGGTAAGCGCTTCATTATTTTCGCAACACTTTATTGAGCATCTTTTGATACGCCTCGGCATAAACCTGCATCCCATAATCACTGGGGTGGATAGCCTCAACGGTGGCATCAACGGGCAGATTTAACGTAGCATAATCCAAGTGGTACAACTTCTTAACTCCGTCTTTTTTCAGCATATCAAACGCACTTTTTTGCGATTTTATGCTGTTATCCTGTTGGTCTTTAAAACCTTTAAAGGCAGCCGAGTGTGGGTATCCCAAATGGTCTGTAAGAATAATAGGTGTTTCGGGGTGGCGCAAACGCAGTTTTTTAACCTGTTTTACAATTAGCGCAGTCAGCTCCTCGCTCTTCATTTGCATCAGATTCGGCATACAGTCAATTATATAAACGCTCGCCTGAACATCGCCAATTATATCTATCAGCGCATCTTCCAGTCGTCCGTTGCCCGAAAAACCAAAATTGTATAGCGGCATATCCATCATACGACTAACAATCGAGCTCCATATCATTCCCGGCCTCGAAGCGCAGGCACCCTGTGTTATCGAAGTGCCATAGGCTACGATAGGCAACTCTTTGCGAGGCTCTGTAAAGCTAAATTCGGCATCTCCATTCACACCAATCTCCAACCACTTAACGCCATTATAGGCTGGCAAAAACAACCTGTACTCGTAGCCACCGTCATTGCGATACGAGATACCGTGATAGTTATACGTAACCGTATCGGCAAAGTTATATCTACCTGCCACCCAGATACTTTCGCCTTCGGCATCTTTGGCATAGAGGTCTAGACCACTAACTCCGGTCGAGGGCATATGTGGCATTGCATAAGTTTTTGAAGTGGTAGTATATCGCACTGTTATGTTAGGCGAATCGGTCGTAAAATTAATAGTTAATCCTGCTGTGTGCTTCGACAAATCCCATAGTGGCTCGCGCACGAGAGGTTTGACGCTGTCGGGAAAGCGATTGTAAAAACATTCTCGCTCTTCGCCCTGCTTGTACTGCCCCTCGATAGGGTTAAATGGGCTATTTTGAGGGTTATGCCACTGAGTCTTATTCGATGATGATTTGGCCGCGGGGCTAGACAATAAGCCAGAGGCTTGACTTGAAGGGATAAGTAGGGTTACGCCAAAAATTATAAGTATTAGGGCTTTTTTCATAAGGGAGTTCGTTAGGGTTAATTCTATACAAATATAGCTAACAAAAAATTAATATACAAAAAAAGTGCGCTTTAGAAATCCAAAACCACATCCACTTGCGTCTATAACAATATAAACACACAAACACTTTATTCAAACCACTCTAATTTTATGAAAAACCTTTACTTTATAATTCCAACCCTAGCGCTACTACTTCTGGCAAACCCATCGGCAGCACAAACAAGCCTTCCGCATACCATACAAGGAACAATCATCAATAGAACCGACACTACAACGCTCGACTACGCAACGATAAGTCTACTAAAAGAGGGTAAGACTGTCGCGGCTAGTTATAGCGATATTAACGGCAAATTCACCGTCAAAGCACCGAAAGGCAGCTATACCCTCAAGGCACAAATGGTTGGCTTTTCGGCAGACTCGATTCAACTAGAACTCAAAAATGACACTACCCTAGCCCCCCTAATGCTCAACGAGGGACTCACCGCCAATCAGGTTACAGTCAGAGCACAACTTGTCACAAGCGACATCGACAAAACCACATATAATACTACCGCCGACCCAGAATCTAGCATTCTTAATGGGCTCGAGATGATGCGCAAAGTGCCGATGGTATCGGTAGACGCTAACGACAATATCTCGATAAATGGACAATCGGGCGTAAAAATTCTACTTAACGGAAAACCGTCGAACGTACTGAGCAACAACTACAAAGAATACCTAAAATCAATGCCTGCAAACTCTATCAAACGCATTGAGGTCATAACCGACCCACCCGCGCGCTACGAAGCCGAGGGAGTAGCAGGGATAATTAATATAGTGACTATCACAAAAGGCCCGAAAGGCTACGGAGGTTCAGTAAAAGCAAGTGGTGACCAATACGGAGGTTTCTCAGCAGGAGGTAATATTATGGCATCAACAGACAAATTTAGCATCTCGGCAAGATACAACTACGAGCTTTACACAATTCCATTTGGCGTACAATCACTATCACAAGTCACTACCTATTACAACAACCCACTCATCTCAAAAACAATACTTCAGGCCGAGGCCTCGGGCAATATAGGATTGCACTTTGGGGCTATCGAAGCCTCTTATCTAATTGACTCGCTCAATCTTATCTCAGCCAGCGTAAGCGTTTCGGCACGTGGAGAAGACCTAAGTTTACTAACTACCGCAGACGATTACGACCAAAGTGGCAACATTATAGGAGGATATTACGAGGACAAACATAACGACTCACCCACCCTAAATCTACTTGGGTCAATCGACTATGTGCGGACTTTCAAAAAGCGCAAAGAGTCAAGCATCACAGCGTCATATCTATTCTCGATGGGAAACACTGACCCTTTTTACGACATCAATCGCACTTTCAACCTAACAGGTGACACCCAAAATATACATTCGACCAACACGACAACAAGCAGCGAACACAATTTCCAGTTCGACTATTTCGACCAAATAAACAAAAAACATCAGGTAGAAGCAGGTGCAAAATACACACTTCGCCCAAACACTTCGGACTCTGAGGACCTACTAATTACCGACGCTGGCCAAACAACGGTTGATGGTACGAAAAACAGCTTTGACTACACTCAACACATTATTTCGGCATACGCTTCGTATAAATTCTCACTAAAAAAATTCTCGGCCCGTGCAGGCGTAAGAGCAGAACAAACCATAGACAAAGGGGTGTTCACACAAGAAAAAAACGAAATATTAGACAATAACTACTTCAATTTAATCCCCTACCTAAGCCTGGGGTATAAACTTGACGAAAAAAGCAGTTTCAAACTAAACTACTCGCAACGACTAAACAGACCATCAATATGGTACCTAAATCCTTATGTAAACTATCGCGACCCACTGCAAGTGACTGCAGGAAATCCAGACCTCGAATCAACGCTAACACACTCAACAACTGCATCGTATAACTATAATTCGAATCGCCTAAACATAAGTGCGGCAGTCGGAGTAAACAATAGCCGCAACGCTATTGAGCAGATATATACTCAACTTGAAAATGGAACAATTTTCTCGCGCCCCGAAAACATCGGACACAAAGACACCTACAAATCATCGCTCTACGTTGCCTCGAATTTCTTTGACCAAAAACTACGTGTCTCAATATTTGGCTACGCAAACTATAACGTCATAAAAGCAAACAACGGCACTGGCGAACAAAACGAGGGATGGGGATATGGAACAAGCCTAAATATTTCGTCACAACCTTGGAAAAATGGTAATGTAGCACTCGGCGCTGGATACTACTTCGACGGTGTTTCACTACAATCACAAAGCACACGACCATACTACTATGCAAATATGTCTGTCGGGCATTGGTTTTTGAAACGCACCTTAGGAGTAACATTATCTTGTCAAAACATATTATGGAAAACCACTGGAGGCGGTGAGAAATTCACCACAAATTTCATTCAAGAATCGCAATACCACCAAAACTCAAGTGCAATAAAACTACAGGTGTCGTGGAAATTCGGCAAAATGCAAAATGGAGTCAAAAAAGCAAAACGCAAAATCACTAACGAAGACCTTGTCGGGACACGCTAACACCAGTCGTGGTCGGAAGATTTGTATTCAATTTATTTTCAGTAGTTTACGATTTGATTTTCAGAGTGAATTCGGCAAATTATAGGCGAGCTCAAAGCCTGTGGAGACCCCCGACAGGCAATCTTCAAGTGGCGTTGCCACCGAGCCTCCGCTGGGGGAAGAACTCGTGTGCTGTTAGCACCTTTGGCTCGCAGGAAATCAGAGATTTCCTAATTGTAATCAAAGTAAGTACTTTATTACATACACTTAATTTCTTCCGACCACGACTGCGCTAACACCGCCACTACACTGTCCAAAAATTGGACACCACTGTCAAATAATTAGACACAAAAACCACAACCGAAAAACGTACAATCCTCGCTATCAATAGATTACCACTTTGGCATAATATTAGCAGGTTTAACATTGAAAAAGAACAAACAATTAATAATAACACATATAAATCACACACAATTATGAAAAAAACAATACTCTCAATCCTAGCTAGCTCCGTTCTAGCATTTTCGTGCACTGCGAGCGCACAAAAACTATCTGATAACGACATCAAACCAACTACCGAAAAACACCTCGCGGGGCAATCTTTTCGCGGAATCAGCGTAGGCTCACAGTTTCAGGTCGAAATCACCAAATCCGACACACACTCACTCGAAACGACCGTACCTCAATTTGCTGCCGAATTTCTCAACGTAGTGCTCAATAACGGCGTGGTCGAAATCACATTCGACAATGATTACAACAAAGTCCGAAACAATAGATACAACCAAAATCTCCTGTTTAAAAACAAAGCAAAGTTTCTAGTAAAAATCACTACCGCACAACTCAATTACATCAGAGCTTCGGGGCAAAGTTCAATTGCAATCAACTCCGAATTCAGCGAAAAAGAGCTGAAAATCAGAGCTTCGGGGCAAAGTAGCGTTAAAAATGTAAAATTCAATATCACCGAAGAGCTCGATATAACCTGCTCGGGACAAAGCTCCGTGCGCAACATCCAAACCACTGGAACACACAATGTTAATGTAGATTGCTCGGGACAAAGCCACACGAGTGTAACTAGTGGAAACCTTTTGGAACTAGAGCTAGAATCATCAGGACAAAGCTCCGTGAAATTCACAGCATCTAACATCGAAGAGACACAAATTGATTGCTCGGGACAAAGCCACTCGGAACTTAACACTAGAAATGTTGACCAAATCACCGTGGAATGCTCAGGACAAAGCTCCGTAAAAGTTCATAGCGACACTATCCAAGAAGCCGACCTAAACGCAAGCGGAAGCAGCAATGTCACTATCAACGGAGATGTCAAATCGGTGCAAAAAAGCAAAAGCGGATTTAGCTCAATTAATGTAAATAAATAAGCCCCCACAACTTATGAGAAAAATAATATTAATACTCTTGGCGACTTCCACTTTTGCATTTTCGTGCAATTCTCACGCCAAAACTCCTACCAAAGAGGAGCTTACACCAATTACCACTATACTGTTCGAGGGAAAACAAATAAGTTCGCTGGAAGTTAATTCTTTGTTTGACGTCGAAATCAAATATGGCAAAGAGACCAAAGCCGAACTGACAATCTCGAAACTCCTCGAAGAGCACCTCGAAGTATTGCACAAGGGCGAGAAACTCACCGTCTCACTTCAAAATGTACAACTGGATAAATACAAATCCCGATATCGCGACCAGATTATCCACAAACTCGTTTTAACAACTCCCAATCTTAACGAACTGCAGGCATTTGGTATGTGTGACGTTAAAATTTTATCGAAATTCAAATGCGAAAATCTTAAAATAGTTGCACTGGGTATGAGTGAAATTAATGGCGGAACATTCAATGTTAGTGGCAAAGCGACCATCAAATCGGAAGGTATGTGCGACATTACGGGACTGGAAATAACTTCAGCCGAGAAAGTCAATGTCAAATGTATCGGTATGAGTGACCTCGCTGCAACGCTAACCAACACCATCGCAGCAGACATAGAGTGCGTAGGTATGGGTGATATGAAGATACAGCTTAATAACGCAGGTACGGTCGAGGTCGATTCTGATGGAATGAGTGATATTAACCTAACAGGCAGCTGCAAAAGCCTACACAAAAGTACTGCCGGAATGAGTGACATTTCGAGCAATGTTGATATAGACTAACATTATTCCAAAAACACTTTTATTATTACTTTAAAAAAGCTCTTAACAACTATGTTTCACACTAAACGTCGTTGTTAAGAGCTTTTTTTGCTGTTTAGTCTCTTCGTTTCCATTTAGTAACCTACACAACAACCACCCAAGGAGCCTCCGGCGCGCGCACCATAGCCACGCAAACTGTAACAGTACTATAAAAGGAGGCTCTGCATACCTACACGCCTATAGCGAAGATAATGGAAAAGGTACAATACTATGGTCTTGGCATATATGGGTACTACCTGGTGGC
>CAMQUV010000004.1 GCA_947037995.1 uncultured Rikenellaceae bacterium | reverse complement strand
TTTGGGTTCTGCCATTCGTCCTTTCCCCGACAGTCCGCTAGCCAGGAACCCTGAAGTTGGTTCAATGATATGGATTTTGGGGTTTTCTCTGAGCGAGTTAATATTTCGTTGAGTGGCAGGATTTTTGAACATTTCCAGGTCCATTGCGGGAGCGATAATGACGGGGCATCTGGCTGAGAGGTATGTGCAGAGCACAAGGTTATCAGCGATACCGAGGTTCATTTTTGCGATAGAGTTAGCGGTAGCAGGAGCTACGACGAGAGCATCAGCCCATTCGGCGAGAGAGACGTGAGAGTTCCAGGCGCCATTTTCGGGGTCAAAATTTTCGACCGCGACAGGATTTTGTGAAAGTGTGGCCATAGTAAGAGGTGAGATAAAATCTTTAGCAGCTTTGGTCATAATGACTTTCACGTTGCAGTTAAGTTTTATCAGTTCTCTAACGAGCGAGGCTGTTTTATAGGCAGCAATCCCCCCAGTAATAGCGACAATAATATTCACGATAATCTATTATTTAGAAAATAAGGTGTCTTATTTTTTATTTTTTTTGGGTTTTACTTTTCCATCAAGGAATTCTTCGGTAGCAACGAGCACAGCTTTAGGTTGTCTTTCGTAGAATTTAGAGATTTCGATTTGCTCTCTATTTTCGAAAGTTTCTTCGAGGTTATCCGACACCCCTGCAAAGTCTTGTAGTTTTTGCGAAAGTTCGATTTTAGTAACCGCCGCAAGTTCGTTCGCTCTCGAAGCAATCACGTTTACACTTTCATAAAGGTTTCCAGTAGGCGCATCGATTTCTTTCAGCGTGCGCGTGATAGTATTATTCGGAGTTGGTTTTTTGATTTCAGTTTTAGTTTCGGTCATTTTAATATTTTTTTATGCTTATAGTTTATAAATAATTTTAATTTTCGGGCTGTATATTCACTACAAATGTTTTCTTTTCGGATTACTGTTGAGTAAGTTTGCGTTCCATTTTGAGTCGTTTTTTCTGTTCTTGCGCTTGGTGTTTAGAGGTTTTAATTTCTAGTTTTTCTTCTTTGATTGTTTTTCTGAGTTCATCAGTTTCTTCTTTAGTTTGCGCATCAAAGAGTTTATTTTTTGCAATAGCAATGGTGCGTTTGCGTTCAGCAATTGAGGTAGTTTCTTTGGCATATTGTTGTGCTTCCATCCCGTATTTGTCGGTAAATTTTTTGGACACTTCGACCATTTCGAGGAGTTCTTTGCCAAATTGTTTGCTATCGGGATATTCCGAGACAAAGTTATAGTATGCATCGGTCGTTTTCAGGTATCTGTCGAGTTGTCTTTGGAATACGGAGTTTTCGGCATATTCGAACCAAGATTTACATATAAGGAACAGCATTTCTTCTCTATACGGAATTTCGGGAAACTCTTTGATAGCACTTTTGAGTGCTACGATAGCTCCGTTATATCGTCCAAGTTTGTGATATAGTGCGGCGTTAAGGTATGTTTTGTAGTATAATTTTTGTGTGAGTTCGTCGATAATTTGGTGAATACTTTCCTGTTCGGCCGACTGGGGGTATCTGTTAAGGTATTCGTTAAATGCTACGATAGCTTGTCTGGTAAAAGTTTGGTCATTTTCGGGGGTCGGCGAGAGTCTGTAGAAGCTCATCGCGTAGAGGTATTCAGCTTCTTGGGTGAAGGCGGTACGTGTAAATCTTTCTCTGTAAGAGTCGAACGCTTGCCCTGCTGTGACGTAGGCTTTGGTGTTATAGAAGCTTTTTCCGATATAGAATAGCAGGGTATCTTCTTTGGCGGTACCGTTGAGTTCGGTCATAACGTTTTGGAATAGCGTCAGGGCTTTGTTGTATTTTTTGAGTCTGTATTGTTTAACTCCTTCGTTGTATTTGGCAACAGTGTCGTTGCTTTTGAGGAGTTTGTTGAATCCAGTGCAGGATACAATAGTCAGTGAGATGATTGCGAGGATAACGTATTTATAGGCTTTCATATATTATTGGCTAGTTGTGGTGTGTTAATTAATTTACAAAGATAGTGGAAAATATGATATAAGCAAAAAATTGTGCGTATGTAGTAGTGCCGTAGCACCGAAAAATTGCAATGTTATAAAAATACTTAAAAGTAATTATTGCCTAAGAATTTATTTTTCACTAATTTTGCACCCTCAACAACAAAAATAATAATACTCTTGATTGTAAAAAGCGTTCAATATATACATAAATTTAAAGCCGTAGCCACAGCACTGCTCATAACTCTATGTCTATCAATCTGGGCGAACTCTACGTTCTACACCCACACGCACAACCTGCAATCTGGTAGTATTACCCACGCTCACCCTTACAGCACACCACACACCCACTCAACCGACGATTTACTCGCCATTGACGCTGCTACTGTCAACACTGCCCTGGAAATTGATACCGAAAATGTCAATATCACACCTCCGCAATATTTCTCAAACCTATACCATAACACCACAACTAGCAAAACCCTTGCTACGTTTGTCGGTTTCAATAAAGCATTACGTGCGCCCCCAGTTAGTCTATAAAAAATCACTTACCAATTTTTTTTAATTCACAAGACTAATATTTCCTAAGGAATTCTTATCGCACACGTAATTTATAATGAACAATACCTCAATCAAAGGCTGGATTCTGTCCGTAGCCATAATGCTTGTATGCCTAAATACACAAGCCCAAACAAATAAAATAAGTAAAGATGCTGCCGTTGCTGGACACGTTATTGACGCCCAAAACAACGAACACCTACCATATATAACAATCATCGTCGAGGGCACAAATACTGCCACACTAACAGACGACACGGGACACTTCATAATCTCCGGTCTACCCGAAGGCGAAGTGAAACTGACGGCCAAATATGTAGGCTTTAAAACACAAACAATTACCGTAAATACAAAGAAAAATCAAACCGTTTCGGCCAATTTTACACTCGAACAATCAGGACTCGACGCTGACCAAGTCGTTGTGACGGCATCAAGATATGCTACGAAAAAACGCGAAGCAGCTTCTGTCGTAAACGTTATTAGCCCCAAAATGTTTGAGGAAACTCTTGCCGTTAACCCAGCTGGCGTACTCGACTTTCAACCAGGAACTAGAGTCGAATATAATTGCGGTAACTGCGGATTCCCACAACTTCGTATTAACGGACTTCCCGGGCAATACTCCCAAATACTACTCGATAGTAGACCAATATTTAGCTCCCTTGGCTCTGTCTACGGACTAGAACAACTACCCTCCTCGATGATTGAACGTATCGAAGTAATCAGAGGCGGTGGCTCGGCCCTATTCGGCGCTAACGCAATCGGCGGAGTTGTGAACATTATCACCAAAGAACCAACGCGCTCAAGCCTTAATCTGACCAACCAAACAGCACTTATCGGTGGGCAGGCGTTCGACATTAATACGTCACTCAATGGCTCGCTAATCTCGGATGATGGCAAAACAGGGGCGTTCCTATACTCTATGATTCGTAATCGTGATAGCTATGACCATAACGGTGATGATTTGTCGGAAATCCCTGCAATCAAAAATCAAACAATTGGCGTAAGAGCATTTCAAAAAATGGGCAAACGCTCGAAACTGACATTCGAATATCACCACATACACGAATATCGTCGTGGTGGAGATAGCCTAGACCTTGCCCCAACACGCTCAAACCTTGCCGAGGAGCTAGACCACAGCATTAATGGTGGTGGACTAAACTATGAGTATAGTACGAAAAATGAACGCAACTATATCAATATATATACTGCCGCACAAAGCATATACCGCAAATCGTATTTCGGTACCAATCAAGACCCTAACGCATTCGGTAATACTGATGATATCACTGTAAATGCAGGAGCGCAATATGTACACAGATTTCCTACACTTTGGTTTATGCCATCGACATTTACTGCCGGAGTTGACTATAACTACAATCAACTAAATGATGAGATGCTTGGGTACAATAGAGTTACAAGCCAAACCACAAACCTAGTCGGAACTTATGCCCAAAATGAATGGAGTAACAAAAAACTGAGCCTTCTTATTGGTGCCAGACTTGATATGCACTCTGAACTCGACAGCCCTGTCGCTTCGCCACGTGTGAACATACGATACGCTCCAACCGAAAGTATAACACTGCGTGCTAGCTACGCGCGTGGATTTCGTGCGCCAGTGACCTATGACGAAGACCTACACGTTAGCTCGGCTGGCGGAGAAGCTGCTCTAATAATAGTTTCGCCAGACCTAAAGCCCGAATTCTCGAACACCGCTAACCTATCATTTGACTACTGGAAAATGCTCGGAGACTGGCAATTCAATATCCTTGTTGACGGGTTCTATACCTCGCTTACTAACGTTTTCGCCCTTGTTGATGCAGGTTATGACGACTCTGGAAACAAACTACTAGAACGTGTTAATGCTCACAATGCTCGAATTGGTGGACTTAACGCCGAAGTTAGACTTGCCAAAGACACCAAATTTAATTTCCAAGCAGGATATACATTCCAAAAAAGCCTCTATACCGAGCCTTACCAATGGAGCCCAGACGTTAAAGCAGAAAAAACAATGCACCGCGCACCCGACCAATATGGCTATATCATTGCAGACTATTCTCCCCTACGTCAACTGACATTCTCGGCCAATACAACTATCACAGGCCCGATGTTAATACAACACTACGCTGGTGTGATTGATACTGACAGAAACGAAACTACACCTACGTTCGTCGACCTATCGCTACGTGTAAGTTATGATTTCAACATATCTCGTTCGACCAAAATGGAGGTCTCTTTTGCTGTGAAAAATATCTTTAACGAATTTCAAAGCGACCTAGACTACGGCGTTAACAAAGACTCAAAATATTTCTACGGACCTGCACTGCCTCGTTCATACTTCGTGGGGATTAAATTCTACATCTAAACCCCTACATTCTTGGACGCAAACACTGTTTGCCAATCCTTATATAATATAGAACAAAAACAACGCCACTAAGACTTATCTTAGTGGCGTTGTTGTATTAATCTAGTTTGGGGTTATTTCAGTTCAAAAGTAACGCTAATAGATTGATAGACAGTGATATTATCCATTTTATTAGGGAGCGTATTATTTCTAGCACCACCAACAGCGGCATCGTTAGCCATCATAGTAGATTTAGCGTATTTCATTTCGCCAAAATCGGGTCTAGGAGCGTATCCTTGGTCGATAAGAACGGCTTTACCGATAGTTTGGTTAATAGCGCCAGCGATACGTATAGCGTCATTTTTGGCATCAATAACAGCTTCTATTTGCAGTTCATCGGCAATTTGTTGGTATTTATCGTTCCACACTTTAATCACGTTAGCGTTTTGTACATTAAACTTGGCGAATCCTGCAAAAAGTGCACTGAGTTCTTCGGCCGATTTGAGTGTAACGACGAACGATTTATATTGAAAAGCCCCTGTTTTCTTATTCGCTTTAGAGCTTTGCGCGACTACTTTCACGGCTACTGGGTTAACGTTAGCCTCTTTGAGGCTCAGCGCAAAATTGGCTTCGAGTTCATCGATAGTAAGTTTCCCGCGGCTGGTCATTTCGGAAAGTTTAACCGAGACTTCGATAATATTTGGAGCAATTTCTCTTTCGGCGTGCCCACGGGTAGTAATCACATTTTTGAGTTCTTGGCTATTAGCCACGAGCGTAGTGGATAGTGCGAGTGCGGCACAGGCAATGATTATTTTTTTCATAGTGTGTATTAATATTAGGTATATAAATAGTTTTGTTATCTCGTTATTCCACTTTTTTCAGGAAGTTCGAAATATTATTAACAAGTTGGTTATGAATAGGAAGAGCAGGGTTTGCATAGGTAGCAAGTTGTTCATCTCTTCTCATAGTGTTACAATATTTAAGAACGTGGTTCATCCCCGCAAGTATTTGGACTTGGGTTTTGGGGTTAGCAGCGTGGAGGAGGTTAGCGTCATTGAGTGTAATTTGGATATCGCGGTCACCTTGCATAATAAGGGTAGGGATTTTTATTTTTGCGATAAGCGTTTGGGGGTTAAACTTCATTTGCGATTTGATGTATGGTTGCACCGAGTGTCTGAAGATAGATGTTAGATATATAGGAACATCAATAACATTGTGTCCATTTTTGAGTGAGTCAATAATAACGTAGGCTTTATCGCGAATTGTCTGCGGTTGTTTGGCAAGTTGTTCTTTCAGTATTTGGTCAAGCGCTCTGCCTGGCCCAGCGATAGAAACGAAGGCATCAACTTTAGCGCCACCGACTATTGCAGCCATAGCAATCTGTGCACCTTCGCTGTGTCCGGCCAGCACGATACGTTTAAATCGTCCATCTCTTTTAATATAGTTCACCCAGAGTTTCAGGTCATTGACATAGTCTTCGATACATATCTCACATTCGGCAGCAAGTGCTGCTCTACTGGCGCCAACACCACGTTTGTCGAATCTAAGTGAGGTAACGTTACGTTGTGCAAGCTCCTTGGCGAGCATACGTAGGGAGTTATTACGAAGGAACGTTTGGTTGCCGTTTCGGTCGGTTGGCCCTGAGCCCGAGACTAAGATTACGGCAGTGCGCGAGCTGTCGCCAACGGGGACAAGCAGGGAGCCGTATAGGTCGCCAGAGGGTGTAGTTAAAACTGCTACGAATTCGCTTGCGTAGGGGTTTTCGGAAATCGGTGAGTTTTTCGTTTGGGAGTAAGCGTTGTTAAAAAATGGTATAATTAACAAGGTGATGAAAAAATATCGTGTCATAAATTAAGGGTATATGTGATATTGAGTGTAATTGTGAAAACAAACGTAAAACGTATGATTGAGTAATATTATTATACAAAAATAACAATAATTTGCATATAAACAACAATAATACTACTTTTGGTATGTTAAATGTTCAAAAAAACTTCACTCAATTACATAAAATGGTTACAATTGTAGGGCTCGGAGCGGTCGGAGCGGTCTATGCATCCGCACTACACAAAGCGAATATCCCACTTAACATAGCGCTAGACCCTGAGCGGCTAATACGCTACGGCGCAAACCCACTTATATTTAACAACGAAACGATACCACTCAACTATTTTACCCCCTCACCACTCGACCCTCCGTCGGACTACATTCTAATCTGCACCAAATCAACCGATTATGCCAGTGCACTTAAACTAATAGAACCGCTAGTGGGTCACGATACCAAAATACTACCCTTGCTCAACGGCATCAGCTCCGAGAAAATCGCCCAAAACATATTCAATCCCAAAAATATCCTCTACGGATACTTTATCGGACACACCGCCTCACGAAACGGACGACATATCTCGCACGACGGAATCTGCACTACAATATTTGGCGAAAAACTTAACGACACAACTTCACCATCACAATCGGTTGAAATACTAAGCGATATATTTAATAAAGCTAATCTCAAACACTCTATTGAGCCCGATATGATTACTGCATTATGGCAGAAATTCACCGTAAATATTGCGCTAAACCAAACAACAGCATACTTTAACAAAAACTATGGCGAGATAAAACAATCGCCCGAAGCCATTGAATTTATGCAAAACCTTGTTGCCGAAACTATATTAATAGCACAACTTGAAGGCATCAGCAACCATCAAATGGAACATAAAGCCCTACAAACGCTCAAATTAATGAGAGACCAAGATTGCTCCTCAATGTTGCAAGACATCAGAGCAGGGCGAGAGACCGAAATAGACATTTTTGCTGGCGAAATCATTAGACTTGCTCAGAAACACAACGTCGACACACCTTACAACTCACTGATAATCGAAAAATTGAAATAATTATGAAAATCCTTGCACTTATCCCTGCGCGTTATAGCTCGACCAGATTTCCTGGCAAACCACTTGCACTTATTCACGGCAAACCAATGATACAACGAGTCTACGAACAGTGCTCCAAAGTATTCGAAAATTGCTATGTTGCAACTGACGACCAACGTATATTTGACAAATGCCAACAGATTAACGCTAACGTAGTTATGACATCTACACTACATAAAAGTGGCACTGACAGGTGCCGCGAAGCGCTCGACACAATCGGGGGGCAGTGGGACGTTGTAATCAACATTCAGGGCGACGAACCTTTTATCGCTACCGAGCAACTCGAACAAATCGCCGGTCTTTTTAACGACCCTAAAACCGATATTGCAACCCTCGTCAAACCTTTTACTGCTCAGGAAGACATAGAAAACCCCAACTCTCCGAAAGTTGTGCTGGGGGCAAATTACCAGGCTCTTTATTTCTCGCGCTCTGTGATTCCGTACCTGCGTGGGGTTGATAAAACCAACTGGCAGGCAGAACATAAGTTCCTCAAACACATAGGTTTATATGGCTATCGCGCTAATGTTTTACGCCAAATCACCGAACTGGAACAGTCGCCACTCGAGATAACCGAATCGCTCGAACAATTACGTTGGCTCGAGAACGGGTACTGCATAAAAACCGCCACTACCCTACTTGAAACTCACGCTATCGACACGCCAGAGGACCTTCAAAATATTCTGCAACTTTTTCCATCTTTTTTTGGACATAGTTAGTTTTTTCACTATCTTTGCCACACAAAATCTACCAAAAACATCTCCTACATTACCTGTTTGTTCCTTTTATCTCTCTTTTTTTTGAGATAATTAGTCTTCTGTTTCTCGAACTGATAGCGGCTTACCCTATCTTTTATCACGACAAACCAAACCCGAACTTTACTGTGACAAAATGTACACGGAGAACCCCCTCTCATCAAAAATTCAAAACCAGAATCACATAACCATAAATCCCTATGAGTAAACCTGACCTTCAAGGAAAAACACTGCCCGAACTACGACAAATTGCCGAACAAATTGGCGTGCAACTCCCGAAATCATATATCAAAAAACAAGACCTTATTGACATTATTAGCAAACCTACACCTAATAATGCCGATACCACCCCAAAAGCTATTGTCGAAAACCCAAAACCAAAAGAACGCAATAACAACAGAGAACGTCACAATAAAAATAACGACAAACGAAACAATAACACACCCGAAGACAACTCCAACATCTCACCAAAAAATGATACGCCTAACGACAATAATTCAAAAAATGTCACGCCAACGCTTATCACAATTCCTTCAAAAAATAAACAGCGCCAACACAAGAAAAGCAATAACGACTATTCTAACAACAACGCTACAAACAACAGTGCCGAGCCCAGCGTAGAAAATAACGCGCAGCAACCAAATTCACCTGCTCAAACCAACGGTAACGACTCGGAATCAAACCAACAGCCTAACGCTAACTCGCAAAACAACAACCCTAATAGTAGACAAAACCAACAGGGTGCGAATCAAAATAATAACGACAAACGACGCAAAAAAGGTAAAAGCAATAACCCTAATAACGCTCAACAACAGAATCCAAATCAAAATAAACGCGCACTTCACAACGACTTTCTTGGCACTATCGAATGTACAGGCTCGCTCGAAATGATGCCCGACAACTACGGATTCCTACGCTCGCCCGATTATAACTACATCTCGTCGCCCGATGATGTCTACGTCAGCGCACAACAAATCAGAAATAACGGTCTTAAACAAGGTGACACTGTCACTGGAATAATCCGCCCTCCCAGAGAAGGTGATAAATTCTTCCCACTTGTCAAAATCACTCAAATAAACGGACTCGAGCCAGAACAATCAAGAGACCGAATCCAGTTCGAATACCTCACACCACTCTTCCCGACTGAGAAATTTAACATCACATCAGGAAGCAGTAACACACTTAGTAATAGAGTTGTAGACCTATTTGCACCTATCGGAAAAGGACAGAGAGCACTAATTGTCGCACAGCCCAAAACGGGAAAAACAATGCTCCTTAAATCTATTGCTAACGCGATTGCAACAAATCACCCCGAAGCATATTTGATTATGTTGCTTATTGACGAAAGACCTGAGGAGGTGACAGATATGAGTCGTTCGGTGAATGCTGAGGTTATCGCCTCAACTTTTGACGAACAAGCAACGAAACACGTCAAAGTGGCTGAAATGGTTATGGAAAAAGCCAAAAGGCTTGTGGAGTGTGGTCACGACGTTGTGCTTATGCTCGATTCTATCACACGTTTGGCGCGTGCATACAATACGGTACAACCAAGTTCAAATAAGATACTATCTGGAGGGGTTGATGCCAACGCGCTACACAAACCTAAAAGATTTTTCGGAGCAGCTCGTAACACTGAGGAGAAAGGTTCACTGACAATTATTGCTACGGCTCTAATAGACACGGGTTCTAAAATGGACGAAGTGATTTTCGAGGAGTTCAAGGGAACGGGTAATATGGAGTTACAGTTAGACCGCAGATTAGCCAACAAGCGTATCTACCCAGCTGTGGATATAACAGCGTCAAGCACAAGGCGTGACGACTTGTTGATGCCTAAGGACGTACAACAAAAACTTTGGATACTACGCCGACATTTGACAGATATGAATCCTGTTGAGGCGATGGAAACAATTAAGGGTCAGATGGAGACGAGTCGCAGTAACGAGGAGTTTTTGATGTTGATGAACAAATAATTTCAGGGGGATTTATGTATTAATTCACATAATTCCTACAGGTTTCAAAATACAATTTAAACAGGTATATAAATGCCTGTTTTTTTTATGTGGTGTGCGGAGGTATTTTGCGCAATTGGAAGGGGAATAAATTTGCAAATGGATTAAAATTTCACTATCTTTGCAGGGCTAAAAAGACAAATCCCCCTATTTTTTAGCTTCCACCAAACAATCTACACCGCTCGGGGTGTAGCTCAGCCCGGTTAGAGTACACGTCTGGGGGGCGTGTGGTCGCAAGTTCGAATCTTGTCACCCCGACACCTATAAACCCTTGTGATAACTTAGTTATTACAGGGGTTTATTATTTTTAAATCACTTTGCTAACAACAACTAATGCCCACTATTTGCAATAGTACGCAAATAATATGCACATAAAATTCACACGCGCAAGTAGATATGGTTGTCATACTACTTACAATAAACAATTATTATTTTAAATTTTATAAATCTTTTAAGTACAAACAAATCAGCAGTATTAATACGACTCCCACACCTGCTGCGCTTGCAAGCCAAGGCGAAACAAGTACCCAAAATAATAAAATTAAAATTATTATTATAAGAATTGCTATTATTATTTTTCCAGTTCTATCTATTTTCATAACACATATTTTAAAGTTTTAATAATTACTACAAATATAGAACTTTTAACATTCTAATCCAAAAATCAGTTTTAACACCCCCCCCACTCTTCCCTGGCTTCTAACCATCCAAAGCGACAAACTCAAATACTGCAAATACAAATTAAGAGGCGTCATTGCGAAAGACAATACTATACGTATAATGCCCAATTTATTGGATTATTCTGATTAAAAACGTTACGATGGTGTTATGATAGACTCAAGTTAACTACGCAGAATTGTACAGGTGCTCGTAGCAGACATCGTGTTTTTGTTAACAGTTTCGTTCAATGATGCAGCCACCCACTAGCAATGTTAGCTCTGGTGATAAATAAAATGCGTTACGCTTGATTTTTTAACAAGTTTTTACTAAATTTGTATAGCTATCTATGAAGATTCAAGCTCGTAGTTAATGCAAAACAACCGCGCAATCTTACTTAAACCTAAACTTTTAAACAAACACAAAATGAAACAAATCACAATGAACGGTAATCCGCTGACGCTTGCGGGTAGCCAACCTAAAATTGGTGACAACGCTCCTAATTTTACTGTAACAGCAACTAATCTTGGCGATGTTAATCTCACGGACTTTAAGGGCAAAACAATCGTTCTATCCGTATTTCCATCTATTGATACTGACGTTTGTGCAATGCAGACCAAAAAGTTTTATGAGAAAACCGTAGAACTAAACAAAGACATCGTAATATTGTCAATATCAAAAGACCTACCATTCGCGTTGAATAGATTCTGTGCTGCAGAAGGACTCGAACAAGCTATCACACTGTCAGACTATAAAACAAATGATTTTGGGCTTAAATATGGCTTCCTAATTAATGAATTGCAATTATTGGCACGAGGCGTGGTAGTTATCGACAAAAATAACGTAATTCAGCATATTGAGTATGTAGCCGAAATGACTAACGAGCCAGACTATACTGCTGCACTAGATGTTGTTAATAAAATTATGTAATTAATCGGATTAACCAAAAAATAGTATTTTAGCCGTCACAAACTCCAAGACAATTTTGGCGCAGATAGGGTGGTTAGATATATTTAAACTTTAAAAATACACAATAGTTACACTCTCGACTACCTAACTGAAGAAAAAATAATTACTAGAAAGAATGCCTAAAAAGAAGAGTGATGTTAAGATGGTAAGTTACGGAATCTACACGAAATGGGACCGTGACTCTAAACTTCTTCCAAAGATACGTAAACACACACAAGCGATACCTGCGGAACTGAATGTTGAGTTTGGATATACGTTGCGTATCCTTCGAGCAAAGGGTTCTAAGATTACTTTTGTGATGAAACATCCGCCATTCTGCGATGATGAAGGGAATATTCGCCCCGATTTTATAGGTGAAGAATTTGTAAACGCTAATGAATGGCACTTTTTTCTTGGGGATACTGTTTGGCTTCCTATTGAGGATAAATGTGGTGAATGGGAACTAATAACGATGCTTGATGGCAAAGAGGTGGCGAGAATGAAGTTTAACCTCTTTAACCCCATATATTAATATGGGAATCCTGCAATCACCTAAGTCAAAAGAGCAACCTGTAACGTTCAATCTGTATATACCTTTGGAGTATGTCTGTTTTAATAAAGGGAGTTGTTTACACCATTTATTGAGACATTTTGTGAAGATTTCACGTTTTGTAAAAACGAGGATTCAAAGCGATACTTTGCAATGATGATGAGTGATGTTTCAAACTATCACACACCAACAAATGTGTACGTAGAATCAATTGCAGAGGAGGTTTCTGGTCGGGTTTCTGACCCTAAAACAAATGTCACGGTCAAAATTTGGATTTTAGAAATAAATAAGATACTTTATCGCAATATATCACTTTTATAATGAGTTTATAAAGAAGGAGAATATCTAAACAAAAATAAAATTATGAGAAAACTAATGTGCCCTAAGTGCCAAATCCCGAGTTTCTACCTTAAAGGTGGTGGCGATGATATCCTGCCTGTATATATCACCTCCGAGGGCGATATAGTTCCCAAGCGTGATGCAGACACGCTCGATGGATATGATACCGATGTAATATACTGCCTAGGATGCTCGTGGAGCGGCTCTGTGGCTAACTTGATGAAAAGGTATAATTAAAGAAGAGTAAGGAGAATGAACAAAATATGTTGTTGCACTCCCCATAAATTTGTCAGATTTTCAAGCTAGAAATCCTTAGCTACGAATCCTCTAAGGCGTGAAATAAACGGATGATTCTAATCAACAAATAGACTAACTCTCCAACGCTGCTCGGAGAGTGCAAACTACCCTACTCTATCAATTGCGGAAATAATATCTACCCCAAGCGGACACGCAAAAATTCATTCGCGAAGTGCTAAAGCCACTAAATACCCGCTAATACGCGGGTTTTAAACCGTATTTATGGCAGCTCTATGAGATTTGTACCCTATGTTTTAGTCGACCAGAATAATAAAATTAGCTAATTCGATAAAGTTTCCATCGGAAAATTGTTTTAATGGAAAATAAATTATACATTTGCAGTGTTGTTTTCCACAGGAAGAATATTCCAACGGGGATTATATTAATAAAACATTAAAGAATAGCTATGAAACATTTGATTATCGGAGGAGTTGCAGGAGGTGCAACTGCAGCAGCGAGGCTTAGGCGTGCTGACGAACACTGCGAAATAATTTTAGTCGAAAAAGGGAAATACATCTCATACGCAAATTGCGGGCTCCCCTACTACATCGGAGGTGTTATACAAGAGCGTGAAAAGCTATTTGTTCAAACACCCGAATCATTTGGCAAACGATTTGCGGTTGACGTAAGGACCGAAAACGAAGTCGTGAGCATTGATACTCTGGCGAAAACAGTGGAAATCCGAAAGGCAAATGCTGAAATCTATACTGAATCATACGACAAACTACTGCTCTCACCAGGTGCAACACCGTTCGTTCCGCCACTAAAAGGAATCGAACTCGAGGGCATTTTTACACTGCGCAACGTAGTCGACACTGACAATATAAAGCGCTTTACCAGCCAAAAACAGATTAAAAACGCCCTTGTCGTTGGTGGCGGATTCATCGGCTTGGAGATGGCCGAAAACCTTCACAACCTAGGGGCTAACGTTTCGATTGTAGAAATGGGGAATCAAGTTATGGCACCAGTTGACTTTTCGACAGCTTCGCACATACACGAACATCTGATTCAGAAAAATGTCAACCTTTATTTAGGCGAAACGGTTGAAAGTTTCGATAAAAAGGGCGATGAAATTCAAGTTGTTTTCAAAAGTGGAAAACGTATCTCGACCGATATAGTTATCCTATCAATCGGAGTCAGACCAGCAACAGAATTAGCAAAATCGGCTAACCTGCAAATTGGCGAAGCTGGTGGAATCTATGTTAATGAGTATTTAGAAACCTCGCAAAAAGATGTTTATGCCGTTGGTGATGCGATAGAATTTCCACATCCGCTAACGGGCAAACCTTGGCTAAACTACTTGGCTACGCCAGCTAATAGACAAGGGCGTATCGTTGCTGATAATATGGTTTTTGGGAATAATACGAAATATGAAGGGGCTATTGGCACTGCAATCGCGAAAGTGTTTGATATGACAGTCGGCACTACGGGGCTTGCTGCTAAACGATTGCAACAACTTGGTATTGAGTATCTTAGCTCAACAACCCACTCAAATTCGCACGCATCTTATTATCCTGACGCGTTGCCGCTGACTATAAAATTGACTTTCGACCCAAAGAGTGGCAAACTATACGGGGGGCAAATTGTGGGGTATGATGGCGTTGACAAACGTATCGACCAATTGGCATTGCTTATCAAACAAGGCGGAACTATCGCCGATTTAATGCAGCTCGAACACGCCTACGCTCCGCCATTCTCATCGGCAAAAGACCCTATTGCCATCGCAGGATACGTTGCCACGAATATAAAAAATGGTATTATGCCAATCGCAACTTGGCGCGAAATTGACACATTAGACCTTGCGAAAGTTTCAATTATTGATGTGCGAACTGCCGACGAATTTGCCTTGGGCTCGCTGGTTGGAGCTCTTAATATCCCGCTAGACAATATTCGCGACAGACTCTCGGAAGTCCCTACTGACAAAGAGATTGTCCTCATTTGCGGCATAGGTCTGAGGGGTTATTTGGCTCAAAGAATACTAATTGAACGAGGCTTTAAGGGCTGTCGAAATTTGTTGGGTGGTCTGAAAACTTATGAACTTGCAACTAAGAAAATCATCAATTGCGCCCAACCACAGGACGAAATGAAAAATAGTTCGATGAGTATGAATTGCAATCAAAAGACTTTGAAAGTAGATGCTTGTGGGCTACATTGCCCGGGGCCAATAATAAAAGTAAAACAGTCGATGGACACGCTTGTTGAGGGCGAATATTTAGAGATTATTTCAACTGACCCAGGGTTTGCTCGTGATGCAAATTCTTGGTGCAAATCCACTGCCAACAACCTAATTTCAAGCACCTCTTCGTGTGGGAAATACACGGTAATAATTGAAAAAGGCGCCCCGGCGTGTGAAACAGGACTGCAAACGAGCGCAAAGGGAAAAACATTCGTCCTATTTAGCGACGACTGGGATAAAGCATTAGCCACATTCGTGCTTGCCAACGGGGCGATAGCAACGGGTCATAGGGTCACAATTTTCTGCACTTTCTGGGGGCTGAACGTTATCAAAAAAATTGACAAGCCGCGCGTATCCAAAGATTTCTTCGGCAAAATGTTCTCGTTTATGTTGCCATCTAGCTCCAAAAAACTAGCTCTGTCGAAAATGAATTTTGGCGGCGCTGGGGGCGTAATGATGCGTCACATTATGAAAAACAAAGGAATTGACTCGCTCGAGAGCCTCTGCTCACAGGCCTTGGAACAGGGCGTTGAGATAATTGCTTGTCAAATGTCGATGGATATGATGGGTATTCAAAAAGAGGAGCTCTTTGACAACGTCACAATCGGCGGAGTCGCCACATATATCGAACGAACAGAAGGGTCTAATCTTAATTTATTTATATAATGATGAAATTTATCAAAAACAACATACTCTACATAATTGGGGGTATAATTGGAGCCATAGGTGGTTACCTTTACTATATTTATGTTGGTTGCAATACCGGCACCTGCCCTATAACATCGTCGCCAACCCTGAGCGTTGTCTGGGGAGCTCTAATGGGGGGATTATTATTGAGTGTTTTCAAAAAGGGAGGGGAAAAAGATGACTAACATATTTAAAACCTGGGGTGTAGTGCGAATAGTAAGACTATTAGTGGGCATTGGATTTGGAATATACGCTATCATAGGCAGAGATTATATGTTTTTATGGTTAACTGCAATATTGATTTTACAGGCCGTATCAAACTTTTCTTGTTGCGGCGCAGGCGGATGCTCATCACCCAACACAGCCCAGACAAAAGAGGCTTATAAAGGCGAAATTAAACCCTATAAGTCAGCAAATAAATAAAATAACCAGCCATTGCATCTATGCGTCACAATATTTTTTCGGCATAGAGTAATGCTACAATAACTAAAAAACAATATCAAAATGAAAACAATTGAATTAACAAAAGCGGATTTTTTAACAAAAGTTGCTAACTTTGAAACAAATTCCACTGAATGGAAATATTTAGGTGACAGACCTGCTCTGATAGATTTTTATGCTTCGTGGTGTGGTCCTTGCAAGACGCTCGCTCCAATACTTGAAGAGCTAGCGGCAGAGTATGGCGATTCTATCGTAATATACAAAATCAACACAGAGAACGAACAGGACCTTGCAGCTGCATTTGGAATACGCTCGATTCCCTCATTACTATTTGTGCCAATGAGCGACAAACCTCAGATGTCACAGGGAGCAATGAGCAAAAATGATTTGAAACAAGCGATTGATTCACTCCTTTTAAACAACTAGAATTATGGCTCTTATAGTAGATAAAAATAGATGTCCGCAAAATCATAAATGCCCTATGATTAGTATGTGTCCAGTTGGTGCTATTACCCAACAAGGACACGGACTACCGATAATTGATGACCAAAAATGTATTCAATGCGGAAAGTGCATTAAGATTTGCGGAATGAAAGCCGTTATAGATAAAACAAACTAAATAAATGGATAAACTGTGTAAAATACGCGATGCGCAGCGCGCAATAATAGCTTTTGAGCAGCAATTTTCAAATGATTATGGAATCTCACTTAACGAGGGAATGCTACTATGCACCCTCGTTCAGCGAGAGCCCCTATCATCGAAAGAGCTGGGAAATCTGCTTGGATTAACATCTTCGAACATTTCAAAAGTGATAGCCTCAGCCGAAAAAAAGAGGTTGATTATACGCATTTTGGGAAAAGAGGATAAAAGACAAATGTATTTCTCGCTAGCAAACGAAGGCAAGCAGATAATTAAAGCCATCAAATGCAGTGAATTTGCGTTGCCAGATGTATTAGACGGGCTTACAAAATAAATTATTGGCACTCACCTAGTGAACTTAGTTTATTTACTAAAGAGTTGTTTTTGAAATTTGCGAATACTAAAACAGGATTGGCATAGTCTTTCAGCACGCTTGCAGCAGCTTTAAATTTAGCTTTACTGGGGGCGTCTAAGTCGCCTTTTATAACATATTCACCTATTTTAGTTATATTTACAGAAAATAACTAAAATATGAAACATAAACACCTAACTATAAGCTCCTTATCTATATTAATAGCCATATTGTTGCAAAGTGCATTTGTACTCAGTTTATATGAAAACTTTAGGTTGAAGTTCGAAAATGAGATAGGGGAGAATGTTTATCTATCTATTGATGAAGAGTATTCAATTCGTGCTTATGACGACTATGAAAAGAGAACTATTGAGCCTATGAATGAAATGTCACAGGAAAGAAGAGATAGTATCCTTAAAAGATACCCTCTACCACCGAGACCCTCAGTTTTTAACATAGAAGAATTAATTAAGAAGGGCATCATACGTACGTCCTCTGAAATATCTAGACAACATGGTCAAGACCGTCGGTACAACCAGCGAGACAGATTAAAATTAATCGTACTAGATAGTATTTTTAATGCACAAAGTGATATGAATTACCCCCATACATTTATTTTGATTGACAATATTGAGAAAACAACCGAAACGACCAACCAAAAATCGCTCGACAGCTACACCTATAAATCAAAACCATTTTATATAGGCATAAAAGCCCGACAAACTCTGTTCATTCATTACGACATACCAGTAGATTCCTTTATCAAGGAGACGATAATAGTATTACTATCTTCAATCATAATACTATGTATCGCCATTGTTTTAGTTTTTGCGCAAATAAAAATCCTCAAAAAAAACAGAGCCCTTGTTCAACAAATGCGTCAAAACATCAACGGGGTTGTGCACGACCTTAAATCGCCACTCACCGCCACTGTAATGACGCTCGGATTTGCCAAACAGAAAATTGAAAGCCCCCAAGTAAAAGAGATATTCACGGCTAACCAAGTTAAAGTTAAGCACCTTATATCCACCATTGACTCCCTTTTGTCTGTTGTGCGTAAAACCAACGCCCTGCACAAAGAGGAGATAACCGCACACGAGTTAACCCATATAACAAAAATAATAGTCTCCGACCTCAAGGAGATATACACCTACAAACCACATACTATTGAGACTCATTTTAGCCTTGATGCTGACTTTCGGTTCTGTGCAGATAAACTTCACTTGGAGAACGTGTTGCGCAACCTTTTGGAGAATTCTATAAAATATTCCGACGATAACGTTGCTATTAAATTAGATATTGCAGTTATTGAAAACCATATTCAGTTTACAGTCGAGGACAACGGCTGGGGCATCCCTCGTAAATATAGGAGGAAAATATACCGTCATTTCTTTAGGTCACCCGAGGCCGAGAAAACCCAACGAGGATATGGAGTTGGACTGTCGCAAGTAAAACATATAGTTGAAAGCCACGGCGGCACAATAGAGTTACAAAGCCAAGAGGGCGTAGGCTCGATATTCACTTTTACACTACCTAGTAGATAAGCTACATCAATTAAAAAGCCCCTTGTAAATCTCATTTTGATTTTACAAGGGGCTTTTTATTAGTATCGAGATCGGAAGAGCGTCGTGTAGGGAAAGAGTGTAGG
>CAMQUV010000003.1 GCA_947037995.1 uncultured Rikenellaceae bacterium | reverse complement strand
CACTCTTTCCCTACACGACGCTCTTCCGATCTTAAAAAAGTATCCAAATGGACATTATATATAGACAGATAACTGAGCACATCAGCAGCTACTTCAAGGCTAGCGGCTTCAAAAAGGCGGTCATCGCACTCTCGGGGGGAATAGACTCCGCGGTAGTTGTGGCACTTGCAGTCGAGGCGCTAGGCAAAGAAAATGTGGCGGTATTGCTACTTCCTTCGGAATACTCGTCAGCACACTCGGTCGATGATTCTATCGAAATGGCCAAAAAACTGGATATAGAATACCACATTATCAACATTGCGCCAATTTTCAACAGCGCCCTAACATCACTCGCACCGATATTCGAGAATACCGAAAGCGGTTTAGCCGAAGAGAATATGCAATCACGCATACGAATGGTGCTAACAATGGCAATGGCCAACAAACGAGGTGCGCTAATGCTCAACACCTCAAACAAAAGTGAAATTATGGTTGGTTACGGCACTCTCTATGGCGATACTAGTGGGGCTATGGGCGTAATCGCCGACCTATACAAGCTCGAGGTCTACGCACTCGCACGATATATTAATGAGGTGCAGGGCAATACTATTCCCGAAAACATAATCACCAAAGCACCCTCGGCCGAATTGCGCCCCGACCAGTTCGACACCGACTCACTACCCGACTACGACGTGCTAGACAAAATACTCTACCGCCTAGTTGAGCTAAATATGACCCCAGACGAAATCTCTAACGAAGGCTTCAAATCTGAGGATATAATGAGGGTTGCAAAACTAAATCAATCTAGCGGATTCAAGAGAGCGCAGCTCCCGCCGGCTATAAAACTTAACTCAAATAGAACGCTATGCAGGTAATTTTCAAAGTTGAATTATTCGATTTATCATCCTTCGGGGCACTCCGTCCAAGACCAGAGGACCAAATCTCGGTTACGATTAACGGTTTTCAGAGCGCACTCGACCTGCTCGAAGGGCTAAGCAAAACAGCCAGTTTCTTGGTCAACGACGATATGACCGACCATTGTGCCGCGCTTATAACTAAAGCTAAATCGAAAGGATATTCAGTCAAAACTATCAAGACCGAACCACGACAAAGTATCAAAGAGTTCTGGTGGTACAAACTTCCAATAGACTTACACTTAGCTCTTTACAAACGATTTTTGGCGAAAAAAGCTATTCCAGTTTGGATACTAACCGAAACAATTTTCAACAAGCCATACAACTTACCATCCAATATTGGGCAACTAGCCGGAACAAGGATAATTAAACGCCTAGCTAATATTTTAACGCGATAAACCTCTCCGTAACATAAGGCTAGAGCATACAAGTTCAATTAAGAATTACAGCTATTTTCACAAAAGATTCCAAAAGAATCTTTTTTTTGGGAAAAACTAAAAAAAGAGCACTTCGATAGCACTAAAATTGCTTTTTTTCACTATCTTTGCAACCGATTTACGCCCCAAACTATTTAAGTGCGAGGCGCGAGTCAAAAACCTTATTATTAACCTTTTAAAAAAACCAAAAAGTCAAAATGACTCAAGAAAACACAATCATCAACGCTTCTCAACCAAACGAATCTTTCGATTGGAACGCATTTGAAAATGACACCGCTCTATACGGCGATGATAAATCAAATGTAGCCGGAGAATACGAAAAAACTCTTAGCAACATCCAACCAGGAGAAGTCCTAGAAGGAATAGTTAGCCACATCGACAAACGCGAAGTACTTGTTAATATCGGATACAAATCTGAAGGCGTTATCAACGCTGCAGAATTCCGCTACAACCCTGAACTACAAATCGGTGAAGCTGTTGAAGTTTACGTAGAAAACTCTGAAGATAGACTCGGACAACTTGTACTTTCTCACAAAAAAGCACGCCAACTTAGGTCGTGGGATAGAGTGAACGAAGCTCTTGAATCTGAAGAAATCGTTACAGGATACGTTAAATGTCGCACTAAAGGCGGTATGATAGTAGATATCTTCGGTATCGAAGCATTCCTTCCTGGTTCGCAAATTGACGTGAAACCTATCAGAGACTACGATATCTATGTTGATAAAAATATGGAATTCAAAGTTGTTAAAATCAACCAAGAATTTAGAAATGTTGTCGTTTCACACAAAGCTCTTATTGAAGCTGAACTTGAAACTCAAAAACAAGAAATCATCTCTAGACTCGAAAAAGGACAAATCCTTGAAGGTATCGTTAAAAATATTACCACTTATGGTGTATTTATCGACCTTGGAGGCGTTGACGGACTTATTCACATTACTGACCTTAGCTGGGGACGCGTTAGCCACCCTGAAGAAATCGTTACACTTGACGAAAAAATCAATGTCGTTATTCTTGACTTCGACGAAGGCAAAAAACGTATCGCTCTGGGACTTAAACAACTTACGCCACACCCGTGGGATGCTCTTTCTCAAGAAGTTAATATCGGTGACAAAGTCAAAGGTAAAGTCGTTGTTATGGCTGACTATGGCGCGTTTATCGAACTCGCTCCTGGAGTCGAAGGTCTTATTCACGTTAGCGAAATGAGCTGGTCACAACACCTTCGCTCTGCTCAAGATTTCCTTAAAGTAGGAGACGAAGTAGAAGCAGTTGTACTTACTCTTGACAAAGAAACTCACAAAATGTCACTAGGTCTTAAACAACTTACTCCTGACCCTTGGGAAAATGTTGGCTCGAAATATGAAGTAGGCTCACAACACACAGCTAAAGTGAAAAACTTTACTAACTTCGGCGTTTTCGTTGAAATCGAAGAAGGTGTGGACGGACTTATACATATCTCTGACCTTAGCTGGACCAAAAAAATCAAACACCCATCTGAATTTACTCAACTTGATGCACCTATCGAAGTAATCGTTCTCGAAATCGATAAAGCTAATAGAAGACTTTCTCTTGGACACAAACAACTCGAAGCAAACCCTTGGGAAGCTTACGAAGGACTTTATACTGCCGAATCTGTACACCAAGGAACTGTTGGTGAAGTTACTGATAGAGGCGCAGTTATCACTATGAGCGAAGGCGGAGAAGGTTTCTGCCCTACTAGAGGCCTAAACAAAGAAGATGGCTCTACACTCAAAGCTGGTGATACTGATAGCTTTAAAGTTATCGAATTCAATAAAACTTCGAAAAGATTGACCCTGTCACACTCTCGTATGTTTGAAGAAGCTAAAGTAAAAGAAGAAACTGCTAAAGAAGCATCTACGCAAAGTACTGTTAAACAAATTAACTCTACTAACGAAAAAGCTACTCTTGGTGACCTTTCTGGACTTGCTGCTCTTAAAGCTCAAATGGAAGAACAAGGAAAATAATCCCCTCCTCCATATATACTAAAGTCCGCCCTGCTATCTCTCAGTGAAATAGCAGGGCGGACTGTTTTATGTCAAGAGAACATATATATAGACAAAAACGAAAAATGAGGAATCTAACCAACCGAGATTGAAGGTGAAAAATTATCCGTTGAAAGGACAGACAATCTGACACTCGTCACACCCGTAATCCCAACCACACATTGATATTGAACGCCCCTCAAAACGAGCGCGCTCGACTGTGTGATACGATATACATAAACGAGCATCAACAGTCGAATTATCGCCGATTGCACACATAGGACAACTGTCAATACATAAACGGCAAGCACCGCAACTAGTAGGTAAATCACCACTATCGCTGCTCTTTTCAGAATATACAATCGGCAATTCGACATCAGAAACAAGCAAGCCAATATTAAAATAACTTCCGAGTTTCGGATTGACTACCAATGAGTTACGCCCACGAAAACCCAATCCCCCACGCACAGCCCACGCTTTCTCCAACGCCGGAGCAGTATCCACAACAGCCCTAAAGTTGGCGCTGGGATAAAGTTCTGTCAAATCTCGAGCTAAATTCCACAATAGTTTTTTGAGAGTTTTGTGATAATCAGCACCGCAAGCATAAAGAGCACGTCCTGGAGTTCGTTGGTTATTGCGATAGGATTTTGCGACCACAATAACACTTTTAGCCCCAGGCAAAATTTGATTAAGGTCGTGACGCGGAAAAGCCTCCATATATTTCATATCTGCATTTTTACCGCACTCCAGCCACTCACGCAAATATTGCGCATCAACATCAAGAGTTTCAGCAGGTAAAACCGCGAATCCGTCAAATAAATTGCTATATTTGTACTTTAATTTATCCATAATTGTAATTATATCGTGCAAGATAACAAAAGAGTTCCATATTGGAAAATTTTAATACCAGTAATTATATCGCTAGGAGTGGTGGCCTATATGTTTTACAACGAGATAGACATAGCAGCGCTACAACATTTCAACTTCACCCCGATGGCCGCTCTATACATATTGGCAGCTTTTGGATTTATGGCCCTTCGAGACATTGGTTATATGTGGCGCATCAAGCTGTTGTGCGGCGAGAAATTAACTTGGAAAAAGGCTTTCCGCGTTATAATGTTGTGGGAATTTACGTCGGCAATAACGCCATCAACAATAGGTGGGACCTCCGTTGCGGTAGTTTTCTTGAACAAAGAGGGAATCAGTGTGGGTCGGTCAGCGACAATGGTAATGCTCACAGCATTTTTCGATGAGTTTTTTTTCGTTATAGCGCTACCACTCGTTATACTACTAGTTGGATACGCGGAACTATTTGCCTTTGAAGCAGCTGGTTCTGTAATATGGTTAATAATTACAGGCTATGGAGTAAAATTGCTTTTGACAGCAGCTTTAGCATACGGATTATTTTTCAAACCGAGGGGATTGAAATGGGTCTTGATAAAAGTTTTCTCGTGGAAGGTACTACGCCGTTGGAAAGTTGGGGCTGCAAAAGCCGCAGAGGACATAGTAATATCATCTAGGGAGTTGCGTAGTTTCCCAAAAGTTTTTTGGTTGAAAGCATTTTTAGCAACGTCACTTTCTTGGTGTTCAAGATTTATGGTTGGCGGTGTGATTTTTATGGCATTTTTTTCTATTTCAGACCACTTATTGGTTTTCGCCCGACAAGTAACAATGTGGGTGCCAATGATAGTTTCGCCAACTCCTGGTGGAAGTGGTTTTGCGGAATATATCTTCACAAATTTCCTATCTGATATATTGCCTATAACAGTAACTAGTGTAGGTTCGATAGCATTAATAGCGCTATTATGGCGCGCCATAACGTATTATCCTTATTTGATAATAGGTGCAGTGATAATCCCACGATGGTTTGCCACAAAATTCTCTAAACCTACGGGGCCGACACAGAATAAGTAGTCTAGCATTGAGAGGTTTTTCTCAAATGGTAGTTTCTCCGAAAACACTTGATAGTATTCCATTGATTGGAATCCTGAGTTTGTGGGGTTTAGTCCTGACTTACCAAATTCGATAGTATTTAGGTTCGAAAATTGGCTGGTAAGATTTACCTTCTCATTGAGTTTTAGCGCAGTTAGAATCAGTTGAGTAGATTCTATACAGAGGTCAAACAGTAGATTATGTTGTTTGGCGAGGAGATTTTCGACGAGGTGGAAGTAGTGTTCAAAGTACGGCGCGTAAGCGTAATAGCTTTGGATAGAATTGAGGTGAATCGTCCTCCATCTTTCGGAGTTATCGATGATAACATTTTGCACATTAATTTTCTCTCCGTGTGTCCATTTTATAGGCACGGTAATTTTCTGTCTTCCTTTATCGCTAAGGAGTTCGGCGCGGTTACGCAGTGTTTGTTTAGGGAAATTTTCGTGAGCTTCGATTTCGGCCCCTTGCAAAAGTGTCCAGAACCATTCAATATTTCCAAAATAGGTGCAGGGAATAATCATTATAGAAGGTTTTTATTGAGGGAAATATTTTATTGGACAAGAAAAAAAAGAGAAGGAAAGAAAAAAATCCCCTTCACGTGCATATAAGCAGTGTTGGGGATTTATATTTTGCAGTTATTATGCTATAATTTAATAGAATAACAATGTGCAATTATTTACGTAGTCCGAGTTCTTTCACGATTGCGCGATATCTTTCGATATCATTTTTCTTAAGATAGTCAAGAAGGCTACGTCTTTTTCCAACAAGTTTGAGGAGTGAGCGTTGCGTTGCAAAGTCTTTGTGATTTTTTTTAAGGTGTCCAGTAAGGTGGCTGATACGGTATGAAAACAGGGCTACTTGGCTTTCAGGCGAACCTGTGTCAATAGTTTTTTCCGTGTTAGACTTTCCGTGTTTTGTAAAAAGCTCTTGCTTTTTTTCAGCTGAAAGGTAGGTCATTTTAGTTTTTGTTATGTGTTATAAAAAATTGTTTTGTGTCGTTGAGGGGGCAAAGATAGTAAAAAAAGTAACCCGATGCAAATTTTATTGTTGTGAGAGCTTAATATCTTTGATACGGAGTTGCGGTTTGGGTGTGGAGTGGAAATAATTTTTGACAATACAGAAGCACAAATCCACCTCTAGTCCCCTAATAATGTTATCACCGTGCTGGTCAGCCATCGAAAATGCGATTGCCGAAAGTGTATTATAATAGTTTGGTCCAGTAGGAATATCCATTTTAAGGTGAGCTTGGTTTCGCCCAACTTTCATTGGCCTAATAAATCGCCCCACTTTATTAATAGCAAAGACAGGCATAACGTTCCCCGGCCCAAATGGTTGTAGCATATCTAGTTCATCACAGAATTGCGGTGTCACGTCAGTCAGTAAAATTTCGGCGTCGATATCGACTTGCGAGACTAGCGTTTCATCCGTGATATTTTCTTCGACAAATTTTTCAAACTTAGCTTTAAATTTCTCCAGATTTTCTTCGCGGAGTGTAAGTCCGGCGGCGTATGTATGTCCTCCAAAGTTTTCGAGCAAATCCGAGCAGTGTTCCACAGCTTGGTACAGGTCGAATCCGACGATAGAGCGAGCAGAACCGGTAATCATACCATTAGAGTGCGTAAGCACGACAGTTGGGCGGTAGAACGTCTCAATCAACCTTGAGGCAACGATTCCGACAACTCCCTTTTTCCATTCAGGATTATAGATAACGACTGGTTTGCGCGAATCTTTCGAGAAAGTCTTGGCAACAAGCTCGTGGGCTTCCAGCGTGATATTCCTATCAACCGTAATACGTTCGACGTTAGTCTCATTGATTTTGGTAACATAACTCATAGCGAGTTCATCAGTCGGCGCTGTAAGTAGTCTCACCGCAGTACGCCCACCGCTTTGTGCTTTGGGGTCATCTGGGTCGATTTCAATCTCCATACGTCCCGCTGCATTGATACGCGGTCCAATTTTAAAGACGATATCATCAATTTCAAGAGGATGATTAAGGCTCGACGATAGTATAATGGCTTTGAGTCCTTTGTTAGGATTTGAGTTAAGTTGAATTAGCCCATAGTGCGCTAAGATTCTATTTTCGTCAACAATAGGGACGATATCCGAAGCAATACTCACCACCACAAGGTCAAGTAGCGGCACGATAGTTTCAAATGGTATATCTTTAAATTGGCAGTAGGCCTGCACTAATTTAAATCCAACACCGCAGCCCGAGAGCTCTTTGAATGGGTAGTTGCAATCAGTTCTTTTGGGGTCGAGTACGGCCACAGCCGCAGGCAATTCTTCCCCCGGAAGATGGTGGTCGCAGATAATAAAGTCAATACCTTTGGTCTTGGCATAGGCGACTTTATCGACAGCTTTTATCCCACAATCAAGTGTTATAATAAGTTTCACATTGTTATCAAAGGCATAGTCAATACCCTTTTGCGATATTCCATATCCCTCAACATACCTATCAGGGATATAATATGAGATATTAGGTGTGTACTGTTTGAGAAACAGGTAAACTAGTGACACGGCTGTTATACCGTCGACGTCATAGTCTCCGTAAATCATAATTCTTTCGCCCTTTTCAATCGCTTGTTCCACTCTACGTACCGAGACCATCATATCTTGCATAAGATAGGGGTCGTGGAGCTTTTCGAGCGATGGGTTAAAGAATTCGTTGATTCTCTGAGGAGTGTCTATGCCGCGTTGAATGAGCAGGTTAGCCAGTATTGGTGAGATTCTATTATCAACAGAAATTTCGTTGACAATATCACTCTCGCCGCCTGGGGCAGTAACCCAGTTTTTTGATGCGTGCATTGTATTTATTTTTTTTATTTATTCTTTTCATTTTTTGTCTAATCCTCGTAAAATTATTTATTAATCTTTTACAGTCTCCTACAACCACCCTCTTTAGTTTATCCTAATACGTACATTCCCCCACCACACTAACCTCAATCCGCCACAATTCACTCAACTTTAATCTATCATCCTATCGGCCAGCGCACTCAAAAGTGCCTCTTCAAGCCTCAATTTAACCTCCGCATACAATTCGTTTTCATCTCCGACATATCCTATCTCTTTAGAGAGCGAAGTAACCTGTTTATCAGTGAATCCACAAGGATTAATATAGTCAAAATACTTCAAATCAGTAGTCACATTAAGCGCCAGCCCGTGCATAGTCGCATTTCTCGAAGCCTTTACGCCCAGCGCACATATCTTTCTATTACCCTCAATCCACACTCCCGTTGCTCCCACCATTCTTTCGCCTATCACTCCCCACTTTGCAATCGTATCTATAACACATTGCTCGAGCAATTCGATATACCCCCTCAATGACAACGCAAATTGCCCTAAATTAAGTATCGGATAAACGACAATTTGCCCCGGTCCGTGGTATGTTATATCACCTCCCCTATTGGTCTTGAAAAACTCAGCCCCTACTCTCTCCAACATCTGCTCGTTAATCAGCATATTTGCCATATCTCCACTTCGCCCCAACGTATAAACGTGTTTATGCTCACAGAACAAAATCGCAGAACTGTCCATATCTCCCTCCAAAACCGCCCCGAAAAGCTGCTCTTGAACCTCTAGCGCGGCTCCATAAGATATTTTCCCTAAATCCTGTGTATTCATTCTGTTAATCAATTTCCTTAATATTATAATTCAGCCATATAACTCGACCGTACAAGTGGAGCGCTAAATATATGTGTGAATCCTATTTCTGTTGCCTCCTTGGCATATCTATCAAACTCATCTGGCGTAATATATTCCGCAACCTCCAAATGCTTCGTTGTTGGCTGCAAGTATTGACCAATTGTCGCCCTTCTAACACCCACCGAGTATAAATCACGTAAAGTCTGTATCACCTCCTCAGAAGTCTCACCCAGACCAACCATTAGTCCACTCTTCGTGTCGGCACCCAAATCAGCCAGAACCCTTAAAACCTCGAGCGACCCACGATATGTCGCCCTCGAGCGAGCAAGCGGCGTGATGCGTTCGACAGTCTCGATGTTATGTCCAATAATGTGCGGTTGCGCATCGACAATCATCTCGAGCAAACGTTTGACACCATTAAAGTCAGGAATAAGCACCTCGATAGTTGTATCAGGAGCTTCTTGTTGCATAGCCTTAATTGTATTGACCCAATGTTGTGCGCCGCCATCAGCCAAATCATCGCGTGTTACGGCTGTAACTACGGCGTGTTTGAGCTTCATAATTTTGACAGAGCGAGCAATTTTGATAGGTTCGTTTTGGTCTAGTGGGGATGGTTTCCCAGAATTGGTAGCACAGAATTTGCAAGCGCGCGAGCAGGTATCGCCTCCAATCATAAATGTAGCAACACGATTATTCCAGCACTGAGTAATGTTCGGGCATTTACCGCTGGAACAAATGTTGTTAAGGTTGTGTTGTTTTACGAGCGAAGAGACTTCGGCATATTGCGGCGTGTTTTGTAGGCTCATCTTCAGCCACGAGGGTTTTCGGACGGGTTTATTACACGCATTTGGTTGCGCTTTATCTGGCATTAAAGTTTGTATATTTTTTCTTATTGGTTCAAAGATAATAAAAAAAAGCGACAAAAGCAATTAAAGTCATTAAAAAGCCCCCGAGAATATTTCTATTCACGGGGGCGATTTATTTAAATTAATCCGCCAAAAAAAGCGTATAATTTATAAGATAAGTGTGTAGTTTAATAACTAGTAACCAGGGTTTTGTTGTTTAGCGATAACAGGATTTGTATCAATTTCAGATTTAGGAATCGGAAGTATTGCTCTAAAGTAGTCTCTAGTGAATACAGTTGATTCTTTACTAAGTGAAGGGTATCCATAACGAAGAGTTCTATCAACAGTTTTATTATTTCTCATAAGGTCAAAGAATCTTTGTCCTTCGCCA
Source organism: uncultured Rikenellaceae bacterium (assembly GCA_947037995.1). GTDB lineage: Bacteria > Bacteroidota > Bacteroidia > Bacteroidales > Rikenellaceae > Mucinivorans. The sequence goes on along the minus strand of CAMQUV010000003.1, from coordinate 9,338 downwards.
AGAAGTTCAACTGCTCTTTCTTCAAGAACTTGGTCAAGTGTAGGGTTCGCGATTTCAGGGTTACCCGAACGTTCGTAGGTTGCATTAAAGTATTCTTCAGTTTTAGAAGTGTTACCGAGTTTCACAGCAGCTTCCGCAGCATTAAGATAGACTTCAGAAAGGCGAAGAACATAAATGTTATTCACACGGAAGTCAGAACCACCTTCGCGTCCAGGGTATTTAGCACACCAAACTTTATCACCATCAAATGAAGGTAAACCATAGTTTACAACATTGAAATCAGAAGTAGGAATAGTTGCAGATACACGGATATCATTAGGGTTAGCTTTGAAGTAATCGGTAGCTTTTTTGGTAAGCATATAGTCATCATAACCATTTTGGCTGATAAGATAAGAAAGTCCTTCACGGTCAGTCCAGTCACTAGAATCGAAATTGACAATTTCGAATATTAGCTCCGAGTTACCACCTTTGCTCCAAACAGTCGCATATTCATCATCATCCCAAAGAGAGTAAGCTTTGCTTGCAATTACAGCCTCAGCTGCCGCAAGTGCCTTAGCATTATCACCTTTCTGAAGGTAAACACGGCTAAGAAGCGCTTGTGCTCCCCATTTGTTAAAGTAACCAGTGACAGGCTTTACATCCATAAGAATAGATGCTTCTTCAAGGTCTTTGATAACTTGAGCGTACACTTCATTAATAGTGTTACGTCCAGATTTAGATTCAGTAGTTTCAGTAGCAGTAAGAGTAGGCTTAAGAATAATAGGTATTCCCGAGTATTGTGCATTAGCATCCGCACCGTTAAGGTAAGATTTAGAGTACATTCTGAGAAGGTCAAAATGGCAAAGAGCACGAACAGCAAGCGCTTGTCCTTTGACGTTATCAATAGATGATTGTTTAGCATCAGTAACTTTACCGCCGTCAATAGCTTGAATTAGGTTATTAGCTCTACGAATAACAGCATATGGGTGGCTCCAGATTACAGGTGCGTTATCGGCTACGAAGTTCATTTCATAAGTAGACGAAGTTCTTTTTCCAAGCGTACGTGCTTGCATCCAGTCACCTTTAACATCACCGTAGTACACCATACGAGCGCCGTAGTAAGTGACATTGTCAGAGTTTCCTTGTAGTCCATCATAAACCCCTGCAAGCGCATTCTTAGCATCCGAGTAGGACATAATTGCAGTTGTGGTAGACACCGTACTACTTGAATGGGTGTCAAGAAAGTCGCTACACGATGTTACAAGTGCAGCAGATGCAACTGTGAGCGAGAGTAATTTAATATATTGAGTTATTTTTTTCATTTTATTTAGTATCTTTTATTTATTAGTAATATAAATTTAGTTCAATAAAGGTAATCTAGGCTTAGAGCTTAGAAACCAATTTCAATACCAAAAGTGAAAGAACGCATTTGAGGTGCTTCGAAGTAAGAGACACCATAAGAAGGGACTTCTGGGACAACCATTAGGTCTTTATCTTTAAGAGTAAAGACATTATTACCTGCAGCAAAGATACGAAGTTTTTGTAGGTGAAGTTTGTCAGTCCAAGATTTAGGAGCAGTAAAACCGATAGTCATATTTTTCAGACGAAGGTGATCTGTAGAGTAGATGTATCTATCAGAAGAATATGCACTAGAGTTTCCATACATAAACATAGGAAGTTCAGCAATATCGCCTGGTTTTTGCCAAGTTTTATCGATATCAAAATGATCGGGAACTTGTCCTAGGTAGTTATAAGTACCACCGTCTGAGTTACCCCAGCTATTAGCATCATACACGTTACCACCAAGTGAGAAAGTGAAAGTAAGTCCAAGGTCGAACCATTTGTAGTTCAATCTAGTAGTAATACCTCCAGTAAGGTATGGGTTAACATCATCTTTAAGGATATAGTTAGCTTGTCCTGGGCTAGAAGTAACAGTTCTATCTATTCCAGTAACGTTACCTTGTGCATCTTTGATTTCAGCATTTTTGTACCAAGTTTCGCTACCAGTTTGAGGGTCAACACCCGCATATTCGCGAACATAGAAAGAGTAGTACGAATGTCCAACGCGGCTTTGAAGCAGGCCTGACTCATTAGGAGTCATTCTGTCTTGTGAGCCGTAAAGTTCAACAAGTTCGTTTTTGTTGTGAGAAAGGTTAAGTCCGATAGACCAGTTAACGTCTTTAGTTCTAATAGCTTCGAACTGCGCGTTAACTTCAATACCTTTATTATTCATCGCCCCAACATTGTTAAGCATAGTAGTGAATCCATTAACACTAGATACTTTTTGTCTTACGAGAAGGTCTTTAGTATCACGATTGTAAAGGTCAACACTAAGTGTAATTCTATCAATAAAAGTAAGGTCGACACCGAAGTTAGCCGCTAAGTTTCTTTCCCATCTGAGGTTAGGGTTAGCAATTTGATTTTCGGCCATCCCTGCACTATTATTGTAGTTATACCCAAATGCATTGGTACCTTGCCATCCGTACCATTCGTTAGGTTGAGTTCCGTTTTCTCCATAAGAGGCACGGATTTTAGCATCAGTAAGAACGTTAGATACACCTCCATCTTGGAACCAGCTTTCGCCACCAATTCTCCAGTAAGAAGAGATAGACCAGAAGTTTCCCCATCTGTCGCTAGGAGCAAGACGAGAAGAGCCATCAGAACGGAATGAAGCTCCTACATAGATTCTATTGTCATAAGTATAATCAGCTTTACCAACAAAAGACATAAGTCTAGTTTGGTCAACAGAAGATGAAGAGGCTTGTACCGCCGCATTTTCAACTTCAGGTCTAAGGTAAGTCGGGAAGTTGCTACCAGTGATATAACCAAAGTCTTTGTCTACCATTTCGATTTCGTAAGCACCAAGTACACTAAAGGCGTGTTTTTCAGCAAAAGTTTTGCTATAGTTAGCCATAGTTTGTGATGTAAGTGTAGAGCTGTTAGTGCTCCATTTTTGCATAACACCATTAGCAGCAGCACCATTGTTAGAACGAGGGTCCCACCAAGCTGATTCTCTAGAGTTAATATAGTCATAGCTAAGCGTTTGTTTAACATAAAGACCTTCTAGGATGTCAAGTTGTCCGCTAATAGTATTAAAGGCACGGTTAACATTACGTTTATTGTAGTTGATTTCTCTTTCCCACACCGGGTTAGATTTACCACCACCTGTAGCTAAAAACCCAGAGGTAAGGTTCATAGTACCATCTTCATTGTATGGGTAGTATGAAGGAGAACCTGCCATACCCATAAACATATAAGGCGAAGAAAAAGAAGTACCTTCACTCACATAGTTTTGTTTGTTATTAGAGAACTGTGAACCAACAGCAAGAGTAAAGATACCCGTTTTGTGGTCAAGGTTTATACGTCCAGTAATACGTTGGTAATCTTGGTTTTCAACAAGTCCATTTTGGTCAGTGTAACCAAGAGAAGCGTAGAATTTAGTTTTATCGTTACCACCTTGAGCAGAGACTTCGTAGTTTTGGCTAAAGCCTTGTCTAAAAAGAACATCTTGCCAATCAGTGTAACATCCCAAGGTCTAGCAGCATAGTCATCAATATTGTCAGCAGCAAGTTGTTTCGCGTCAACAGAAGACATACCTTCAGCATAAACACCATAGTTATAAAAACCAAGTTCAAGAAGATCGCGACGTTCTTGGCCGTTAAGGTTAGGTCTCCAGTCGATTGCCATTTCAGAGAAACCAGCATCAGCTTTCACGTTAAATACAGTTTTACCAGCTTTACCTCTTTTGGTAGTAATCACGATTACACCATTAGCAGCACGCGAGCCATAAAGAGAAGCCGCAGCCGCATCTTTGATAACTGTCATAGATTCGATATCCGCAGGATTGATAGTAGAAAGTAGTCCCATACCAGCGTCATCATAGCTACCATTAGTATTACTAGCATTACCAGCATTCATAGGTACACCATCAAGAACGATAAGTGGGTCATTACCAGCGTTGATAGAACCCATACCACGAATACGGATAGATTCTTTTCCACCAGGTTGTCCTGAAGTAGAAGTAACCGTAACACCAGTAGCAGCACCAGCAAGTCTGTCAGCGACAGAAATTGAAGGAACGTCTCTAGTATCATCAGAGGTAACTACCGAAGCAGAACCCGCGAAGTTACGGCTTTTTACGTTACCGTAACCAGTAACGACAACAGTTTCGCCAGTAAGGGCAGCTGTTTTCATTTGAACGTTATAAACGCCAGAAGCGTTTGCTTCTACAGTAGCAGGAAGAAGTCCTGTGTATTTCACAAGGATTGACTTGCATCCCGCAGGAAGAGTTAGCGAATAGTCACCGTCAATGTCAGATAGTACAGCAGTAGAGGTACCATTTGCAATAACAGTCGCACCCACAACTGGGGTGCCATCATCGGCGTAAGTAATACGACCCGACACTTGCGTTTGTGCAAATGCGGCTTGCATACTGACCAATAATACGATTAGAAGGAGTTGAAGTTTCTTCATTCTTAATTGATTTTTTAAAATTAATAATAAATTGTGTGTAATCTTAAACAGATTCCAAATTGTCCTTAACACTATATATACATATAATGTACAGACTTTTGTGAAGCGTCTTTTGCAAATATATATAAAAAGATTGACTAAACAAAGAAAAAAATCATTATTTATACCCCTAATTTGAAAAAAATTTAGGTATATCAGGTTGCAATTTTTGCTTATTCACCCGAAATTAAAACGCAATTATTCGAAAGCACCCACCCAAATAATGATAATCTTCGCAAATTACAATATATAGTTACAATTCGTAAGTATGGTTTTTTCTGAAAAAAATTTAATAAATTCTGAATAAATATTTGATTCTCAGTGAAAAAAAAGCAAAAAAAATCACCCTGATAAATTGATTATCAGGGTGATAGAGGTAAATTAAGCGAAAAACTGTAAGTTTCTCAAAAAGTTACGATAGGATTTCAAGCATTTTAATCGCAGCATCTGTGACCGGCGTACCAGGTCCAAATATAGCTGCAGCACCTGATTTATAAAGGGTATCATAGTCTTGGTGAGGTATCACACCACCAACAATAACCACGATGTCCTCACGGCCAAGTTTTTTGAGTTCACTTACAATTTGTGGCACAAGAGTTTTGTGTCCCGCAGCAAGCGAAGAGACGCCCACAACGTGCACATCATTTTCGACCGCTTGTTTAGCAGCTTCCTCAGGAGTTTGGAACAGAGGTCCCATATCCACATCAAAACCTATGTCAGCATAGCCCGTAGAGACAACTTTCGCTCCACGGTCGTGACCGTCTTGTCCAAGTTTAGCAATCATAATACGTGGTCTACGTCCTTCTTTTTTAGCGAAGTCGTCCGCCATTTGGCGCGCTTTTTGGTATTTTTCGTTATTTTTCACTTCAGATGAATATACTCCAGAGATTGTACGAATAGTTGCATTGTAACGTCCCACGATAACTTCGCAAGCGTCAGATATTTCGCCAAGTGAGGCGCGAACCGTAGCCGCTTCAACTGCAAGGGCAAGGAGATTGCCTTTACCAGTTTTGACACATTCGGTAATCGCTTCGAGTGCTGCTTTGACTTTAGCATCGTCGCGGTTAGCGCGAAGTTCATCAAGTCTAGCAACCTGGCTAACACGCACAGCAGAGTTATCTACATCGAGGATATCGATAGGCGCTTCTTTTTCGAGTCTATATTTATTAAGACCAACGATAGTTTGGTTCGAAGAGTCGATACGAGCTTGTGTTCTAGCCGCCGCCTCTTCGATACGCATTTTAGGCACACCAGTTTCGATTGCAGCTGCCATACCACCAAGGCTTTCCACCTCTTCGATAAGCGTCCACGCTTTGTGCATAATTTCGTTAGTAAGAGTTTCAATATAGTACGAGCCAGCCCAAGGGTCAACTGCTTTACATATATTAGTTTCTTCTTGAATATAGATTTGTGTATTACGAGCAATACGTGCAGAGAAGTCAGTCGGCAGAGCGATAGCTTCGTCGAGCGCATTTGTGTGAAGAGACTGTGTGTGTCCGAGTGAGGACGCCATAGCTTCAACACAAGTTCTAGCGATGTTATTGAACGGGTCTTGTTCTGTAAGTGACCAACCAGACGTTTGCGAGTGGGTACGCAGCGCAAGTGATTTTTGGTTTTTAGGTTCGAATTTGCTAACGATTTTAGCCCAAAGAAGTCGGGCTGCTCTCATTTTAGCAATTTCCATAAAGTGGTTCATCCCGATTGCCCAGAAGAACGAAAGGCGAGGCGCGAACGTATCGATAGACATTCCAGCATTAACACCGGCTCTAAGATACTCGAGTCCATCGGCAAGCGTGTAGGCAAGTTCGATGTCACAGGTAGCACCTGCTTCTTGCATATGGTAACCCGATATAGATATAGAGTTAAACTTAGGCATATTAGTAGAAGTGTACTCAAATATATCCGCAATAATTTTCATCGAAAACTTAGGTGGGTATATATATGTATTACGAACCATAAATTCTTTCAGGATATCATTTTGGATAGTTCCAGCAAGTTGGTCAAGTGAGCAACCTTGTTCTAGTCCTGCAACAATATAGAATGCAAGTACGGGAAGTACTGCACCATTCATTGTCATCGAGACAGACATTTTATCGAGAGGGATACCGTCAAAGAGTACTTTCATATCTTCGACCGAGCAGATAGATACACCGGCTTTACCAACGTCACCGACAACACGTGAGTGGTCGGCATCATATCCACGGTGAGTAGCAAGGTCAAAAGCAACTGAGAGTCCTTTTTGTCCCGAGGCAAGGTTTCTTTTATAGAAGGCGTTAGATTCGGCCGCAGTAGAGAATCCAGCATACTGGCGGATTGTCCAGGGCCTCATAACGTACATTGTAGAGTAAGGTCCACGTAGGTATGGTGCTATACCAGCAGCATAGTTAAGGTGTTCCATCCCCTCTAGGTCAGAGTTATTATAAGTTCCTTTAACGGGAATAAGTTCGGGCGTGAGCCACACACTATTTTCCTCAGAGGCAGGAGTTGTTTTAGAGCAGTGGCAGCTAGGAGCTGACTGTCCTTTATGGTCTATGTTATTAAATTTTGCACGCATTGTGTTGAATTTTTATTTTTTTGAAGTTTTAAAGTCTTACAGAGCAAGTTCTGATTGATATTGTTTAAGTGTTTCGAGCACATTGCTACGTGCAGAGATAAAGTGGTTAACACCAGCTTTTTCGAGTTCTTCACGACAAGCAGGTTCACCAGCCACTACAACTATAGCTTTACCTGCAAGAAGTTTATTAGCTTCGACAGCAAGTGCAAGATAGTCATCATCAGATGCACAAATAACTACGATATCCGCCTTAGCATTCAGAGCCGCTTTAGCGCCTTCTTCTACTGATTTGAAATACGTATTGTCTTGGGCTTTAATACCCGCAGTAGCAAAGAAGTTGCAAGCAAACTGCGCTCTTGCTCTAGCGAACGACAGTGAGCCACAAGTAAGCATAAATGCAAGTGGTTCTTTCGTTGAGCGGTCAGTTTTGAGTCTAAGTTCTTCAAACGGCATAGCACCACGGTATGGTGTAAGCGTATCGAATTCAGCTTTCGCTGCACATCCACAGCTACTAGTAGCGCAAGTTTTAGTCACCATATCCATAGTGATTTCAGGAGCTGCTGTTTCGGTAAAATTAGGATATTGGTTTGCACCAAGAATAATTTCGCGACGCGTAGCGATGTTTTTATCACGTTTTGCCGCAAGAGTTTTGATTTCATTTTGAATGAATCCTTCTTTAAGAGCAGCCATATATCCGCCTTTGGCTTCAACTGTTTTAAAGAGTTCCCACGCCGCATTAGCGATTTTATCAGTAAGGGTTTCGATATAGTACGAGCCTGACGAAGGGTCAGCGACAGCATCAAAGTGTGATTCTTCTTTAAGAAGCAGTTGCACATTACGCGCAATTCTCATCGAGAAGTCCGACGCATCTGCAAACGGAGTATCATAAGGTCTAACCTCTACCGAGTTAACACCAGCCACAGCCGCCGACATAGCTTCGGTAGTAGCTCTTAGGATATTAACGTGTGGGTCATAAAGGCTCATATTCCACAATGAAGTAACTGCGTTAACGCTCATTTTTTCAGCGCAGCCTCTGGTTGGGTTATATTGTTTCACAATATTTGCCCACAGCATTCTAGCCGCTCTAAACTTCGCAATTTCGAGGAAATAGTTAGCAGAAATCGCCATATTAAATTTAATAGAGGCAGCCGCTTGGTTAATACTGATACCTTTTTCCATAAGGCTAACGATAACTTCGTGTGCCGCAGCAAGTGAGAACGCTAGTTCTTGCGTTGCATTCGAGCCACACGAGTTGAAGAAGTCACCACCAACGGCAATAACTTTCACTCTTTTGAAATTCTCGACAGTTTTAATCATTTCGACCATTTTGTCAATAGCACCAGCACATAGCACGCCTTTTTTGGCAGCTTTGGTCATAGGGTCTACATTAAATGTAGCAGTGATTTTATCAGCAACATCGGCATAATTTGCTGCGAGGTACTGTGCAAACATCGGTACGACTTTTGCCACAGAGCATCCAGTGAATGCAATTTCGACAGCTTTGAGGTCAATATTGGCAAGAAGTGTTTTCAGTTTAGCATCATCGAATTCTTTTCCTTTGATTTCAAATCCAAGTGAATCAACACCTAGACAAAGGATTTCGAGTGCAAGTCTGTTGGCTTCTTTGACGTCAGTGACTTTCACGGTTTGTCTCACAAGCCAGTTATTTGTAGTTTTGGTACCTCTGACATAAGGAAATTCTGCAGGTTTGCAGTCCATATGTTTAAGGTTCGTAAGGTCTTCAGCGCGGTAGTAAGGTTCCACGTCAAATCCTTCAAGTGTGCGCCACACAAGTTTTTTTGTGCGGTCAGCTCCTTTAAGGTCAGCTGTAATGACTGCTTCCCATTGTTCTTTCGTAACAGGTGGAAACGAGGTCAGTAGTTTTGTTTTTTCTGCCATAGTTTTTTTGTGTATTTTTAGTTATGTATACGTTAGTCTAAAATTCGATTTTAACGCCTTCGCACAACTATTGTGCAAATAACAAGACAAAGTTACATTTTTTTAACATTAAAAGCCAAAAAAATAAAAACTTTTATTATATTTGCCTAACTAATTCCCTCATAACAACAAAACCAAACCCCGGGAAGACCTAATCCTAACCAATTATTATTATGAAACAAATAATTATTATCCTTACCTCAATAGCACTTTCAGCAATCTCACTCTGCGCTAATGCCCAAAATGAGAATACAAATACCTACTCGAACTCACCCAAAGAAGCATACAACCAACTCATTATTCAACAACATAACGTTAATGTCGAACTCGAGGAATGTCGCAATAATGTCAACTC
>CAMQUV010000002.1 GCA_947037995.1 uncultured Rikenellaceae bacterium | reverse complement strand
GCGGCGATTTTCGTCCCCTCTCCTAATGTTTCGGGCGACCACCAGACTAAAAATGCTATGGCACTTGTGAAAGTGGGCGCGGCTAAAATTATGCCTGATAATGAGGCTGTTAAGGGGCTTATGGCGATGGCTAGGAGCTTAATATTGGATAGTGAAGCGATACACAACCTCGAACATCATATCGAATCTATGGCTAAGCCTTATGCGGCGGGTGATGTTGCAAAAATTGTGGAGAGCATAGCACGTAAGGAAGAAGATTTTGCGCAGATTAACAGGGTGTTTTTCTTGGGTATAGGGGGGATTGGGATGAGTGCCCTGGCGCGTTTCTTTGCCTATAAATACTATCACGTTGGGGGCTATGATTTAACCCGCACGCCGCTGACGCAGTCGCTTGAAAATGAGGCTATTGCGGTTCATTATGACGATAAAGTTTGTAATATTCCGAGTGAATTTTTGGATAAGGATAATACTACTGTAATCTATACTCCGGCTATTCCGGAAGATTCGGCGGAGTTAAATTATTTTAGCTCTAATAGTTTCTCGCTCCAAAAGCGTTCTAGCGCGTTGGGTATGTTGGTCAATAATATGTATTTACAGGCGGTAGCAGGCACCCACGGTAAGACAACTACTTCGACGATGGTTACGCATTTCAATGCGATAGCTTCGGGCGAGGGCAGTGCTTTCTTGGGGGGCATAGCAAAGAATTTCGGTTCTAATTTGGTGTTAGGAACGGGTGATAGGGTTGTTGTCGAGGCCGATGAGTTCGACAGGTCCTTCCACGCGTTAACGCCCAATGCGGCATTGATAACCTCTGCCGACCCTGACCATTTGGACATTTACGGAACAAAAGAGGCGTTTAGAGAGTCGTTCGAGCATTTTATTTCGTTGATTAAGCGCGATGGTGTTTTGATACTTAAAAAAGGTGTTGACTTGACTATTAATAGGTCGGATATTAAGGTTTTAACTTATGATATGAACGACACGGGAGCGGATTACTATGGCCGTAAGATTGAGCTGTTGGAGGGTGGTTATTATAGTTTTGATATAGTGACGCCTACTCGAGTAATCGAGCGATGCACGTTGGGTGTTGTGGGTCAATTGAATGTTATGAATGCTATTGGGGCGGTTGCTTTGGTAGATATCAAGGGCTTTGATGACGATAAAATCCGCGAGGCTCTAAGCAGTTATAGTGGCGTTGCGCGTCGTTTTGATATGCACATTAATAGTGCTGAGGCGGTCTATATGGATGATTACGCTCACCATCCTGACGAGTTGACAGCAATGTTGCGTTCCTCGCGCGAGATGTTCCCCGAAAGGCGTATAACGGTGGTTTTCCAGCCTCATTTGTTTACCCGCACCCGAGATTTCGCGGAGGGGTTCTCTAGGGCGTTATCGCTTGCCGATAAATGTATATTGTTGCCTATCTATCCTGCTCGTGAGCAGCCGATTGAGGGGGTTGATTCGTCAATGCTTTTAGCTGCTATTACTTGTGAAAAGGAGTTGGTCGAGAAGGCTGATTTGGAAGATTACTTGCGCCGTGAGTCGATAGATGTTTTGATAACAGCGGGAGCGGGCAACATCGACCAGCATAGGGCGGCTATAAAAGAAATTGTAGAAGGAAAAACAAGGAAATAGATTTGAAGAATAAAAAAACAGAAATATCTCTTAATATACTGACGTTATTGGCTCTTGTGGGTTATATAGTGTTTGCGTTTATGCTTGATAATAAGGTTAATAAGGGTGCATTGTGCACACACATTGACATACGAGTATCGGACAGCGCAACAACAAAACTTGTAACCGACAGCACATTAATATCTATGCTCGACAGCGCCGGGTTGAATCCTATCGGTGTTGCTCTGGACAGCCTGACTATCAGGAGTCTCGAGGCATTGATTTCGACATCGAGTTATGTCGAGCGAGCGGAGGTTTATATGGTGCGCGGTGGCACGACGGTTATAGAGGTCGAGCAGGTGCGTCCGGCGTTGCGTGTGAATATGGAGTCGGGTTACGATTTTTATCTTTCGGATGATATTGTGATTTTGCGACCTACCAAACTGAGTGCTAAGGAGGTGATGGTTGTGAACGGAAATTATGACTTTGGCTTTGCGCAGGAATACTTTGGCAATATTTCTCAAAAAAATAACCCAAAAGAGCACGGAAAGTTAAAAAAACTACTTAACTTTGTATCGTTTATAGAAAATGATGAATTTCTCGCGAGTTTGGTTGCACAAATCTGGCTTGACAAGCGCGGCGAGGTGACTCTTATACCGAGGTTGTCCGACCAAAAAATCGTTTACGGCGCTTTGTTTTCGGACGATATCGGTGAAAATTACAGGCAAAGGCTGGCGAAGCTACGGAAGTTTTACACCAAAAGTTTCAAGTCGGGATGGTGGCAGAGCGCTCACACTATCGACATAAGATTTAACGGACAAGTAATTGTCAAGTAAAGAACAGACGCCCAGATATATAGACAAAACAAACCGAGATTAAAAAAATACATATATAATTTAACAACTAGAAAACAATGCAGTACATAGCAGCAGTCGATTTAGGGACAACCAAAGTAGTGATGGCGGTAGGTAAGCGTAGCGAAAAAAACAAGCTTGAAATCGTAACCATTAAAGAAATTACCTCCAAAGGGGTGATTAAAGGTGACGTGCGCAACTTGAAAGAGGCGCATTATGCAATCCTAGAGGTGAAAGACGAGGTCGAAAAAGAACTTGGAATCACGATTAACCAAGTGCTGATTGCTATATCTGGAAAACATATTCAGTGCTCGGCAGACGTATCGTATATCACGGTGCAAAACGCTGCTAACGGATTCTCTGAAATCACACAAGAAGATGTGGACAGACTTTCGAGCGAAACGAGAAGCTCCAATACGAGCCAATCGGAAACCATACTTGAGGTTATTCCTCTTTCATACAAAGTCGACGAAGATACTGATATTACCGAGCCAATCGGAATGGAAGGTAAGAGACTCGAAGGTAAATTTACTCTAATCAAAGGCGAAATTAGCGCAATTGGCCGTATCGAAAGATGCTTTCAAAAAGCGGGGCTTGAGATGCTTCCACCAATGCTACAACCTATCGCTTCGGCCGAGGCGGTGCTTACCGAAGACGAAAAAGAACTTGGAGTGGCGGTTATCGACATAGGTGGTGGTACTACTGACCTTTGCGTTTATTACGACAAAGTTATTAGACACATTGCAGTCATACCAATAGGGGGGAATATTATCAATACTGATATCAAGGCCTATGGTATACTTGAGAAATTTGTTGAGAAAGTCAAAATACAGTGTGGTGAGGCGATAGCCGAAAAAGCACCGAATAGTACTATCGAGATTAAAGGAGCGCACGGAAAAGTATCGAAAACTATGCACGTCAAAAAACTGGCAGGGATTATCGAGTCACGTATGTATGACATTATCGACCTGGCGGAACGTGAGATTTCTAAAGCAACAAAAGGAGCGAAACTTAACCTTGGGGCAGGTATTGTCCTTACGGGAGGCGGAGTAAACCTTAAAAATATTGACCTGCTATTCCAAAAGAAATTGGGCTACGAGGTCAGAGTGGCATCTCCAGGGCTGAACCTTACTAAGGAGAGTGTGGATAAAGTTAATTCGCCTAAGTATTCTACGATTGTAGGGGTACTACTTGCGGCGATTAAGAAAAATCTTAGCACTAACGTCGAAGGCGGCGAGGCGGAGGAACAAGTTGATGTTAATACTCAACCAACAGCGCCAGTTTACGACGAAACGCAAAATACTTATAGCCAACAATCTAACGAAGATGGCACGTACGAACCACAGGGTGATGCTAATACGGAGCAACAATATGCTACGGAGCAGCCCGAGGAGTTCCAAGGAGAACCATACTACCACGAGGAGCAAGATTTCGAACCTAAGAAGGTGAAAGTCTCTACGGGTAAGAAGTTTAAGAAAATGTTTAACAATATTTTCACCGAAAAAGACGTAATAGATGATGAGGACGAATACTAGTCGCGCTAGATAACTAAATATACAACTGACCCCAGGTTCTGCGAAAGAAGGACTAAAATACTAATATAGCTGTGAACAATACTACAACATCCCCCGTAATTGAATTTGATATGACACCGATTAAACCTGCACTGATAACAGTTATCGGAGTTGGCGGAGGCGGTAGCAATGCCGTGAACCATATGTTCACTAAGGGAATCGACAAAGTAAACTTTGTTGTCTGTAATACGGACAAACAAGCGCTACTTGCTAGCCCGATACCACACAAAATTCAACTCGGAGCGGGACTCGGAGCGGGCAATACTCCGCAAAGAGCTACGATTGCGGCTGAAGATACTGTTGACCATATCAGAGAAATCCTGGAAGTTACGCAAACCAAAATGCTGTTTATCACGGCTGGTATGGGCGGTGGAACAGGGACTGGAGCGTCACCCGTTATTGCGAAAGTCGCCAAAGAGATGGATATCCTTACCATAGCGGTGGTCTCAATTCCTATCGAATCGGAAGGACGAAAAAGACTTACTAATGCTGTCGAAGGGGTCGATAAATTGTCTAAATTGGTGGACTCGATTATTATTATTAATACCGAACATACCGAAGAACTATACGGAAACCTGCCTATGTCGGCGGCCTATGATGTGGCTAATGAAATGCTACGCACGGCGGTCAAAAGTATGTCGGATATTATCAACCAACACCTGTTGGTAAATGTCGATTTTGAAGATGCCAAAACTGTACTCAAAGACTCAGGACTCGCTGTAATGGGAACTGCCGAAGGAGAAGGCGAAGGCAGAGCAGTCAAAGCAATCGAAGAAGCGCTGCTCTCTCCACTGCTGCACCATAAAGATATACAAGGAGCGCAAAATGTACTGCTCAAAATTACGTCATCCTCTAAAAAAGAGACTACACTCAGAGAGTCAAAACAAATACTACAATACATACAAGAAAGGTCGGCTACGGGCAACTCTACCGACGTGATTTGGGGTGCTGGGATTGAGGACTCGCTCGACGAAAGACTGAGAGTTACTATCATTGCAACGGGCTTTAAAGTTAGTAGCATAATGGGAGTCAGAGAATTTTACAAAAATACGTTCCACGACGAGGAGAGAAGAATGGCGCGTTTCGACCCGTCGCAAGCTCCTGCTGGGCCTAGCGTCATAAGCATCGGTGACGATAGCGTGGAGGCTAAACCAGTTGTCGAAATACCTACGTCGTCTGATGATGATTTTAATGTGGTGGCTAATAATGGGCAAAATGAAAGCTATAACTATGGGCGTAATTCGAATAATAACGAGAAGACAAATAGGGACGAAAGAAACTATCGAAACGAATTTTCGAGAACGTTCGAACAACCTGTCGCTCAGCCGCAGCCAGTAGTAGCAAGACCAGCTGCCCAACTTGAGAATGATACTAATAATTCGAGCCAATCAGGCGAGATTAATAGTGCCGAACAAGATAATACGGCACCAAAAGTTGAAAACCCTGCGGAGTATAAAGCATCGCAAATGCCTAAAATGGACGACATAGCACACAAAACTATCTATGAAATGTCCGAAGATGAAATCGACCTAATTCCAGCGTGGAAACGCAACCCGGTCAAAGGGTTTATAGACGACGATATGTCCGAACTACATAGACCTACGAGCATTGTGCTTCAGGACGATAGCGCCTACCAACCACCAACTTCTACTAAGAGTTTATTTGAATAGTAGATACGAGAGATAATATTTAATTAAAAGAACAAAAAACTGTAAATGACAGAAAACATACAGAACGAAAATATTGATTTAGAAAATCAAAATGGCGAAGAACTATACGAACACTTCGCCATTGTTGTCGATAAAGGCCAAACGCTTTTACGCATTGATAAATTCCTTACTTCGCGCATCGAGAACCGCTCGCGCAGTAAAATCCAAGCGGCACTAGAGTCTGGCTCTGTGATGGTTAACGGCCGCGCGATGAGACCAAGCTATAAAGTAAAACCACTGGATAACATCTCAATTGTAATGCCTTACCCGCGCCGCGAGTTCGAAATTACGCCGGAAAATATCCCTATTAATATACAGTTTGAGGATGACAATCTTCTTATTGTGAACAAAAATGCAGGTATGGTCGTGCACCCAGGATTTGGTAACAGAGATGGTACGCTGGTCAACGCACTTACATATCATTTACGACACCTACCGTTGTTCCAAGAAGGCGACACAAGAGCCGGATTGGTGCATAGAATTGATAAGAATACGTCGGGGCTGCTTGTAGTAGCTAAGGATGATTATACACACGTAGGTTTGGCGAAACAATTTTTCGACCATTCTATTGAGCGTACATACCACGCGTTGGTGTGGGGCTCGGTCAAAGAGGATAGTGGAACAATTGTTGGTAATATAGGACGAAGCCTGCGCGATAGGCTGAAAATGTCGGTATTCCCCGAAGGTAGCGAAGAGGGAAAACACGCTGTGACACACTATAAAGTACTCGAAAGAATGCACTATGTGTCGCTTATTGAGTGCAAACTCGAGACAGGACGTACCCACCAGATTCGTGCACATATGGAACATTTGGGACACCCGCTTTTTAATGACGAAAGATATGGGGGTGACAGAGTACTCCGCGGAACGACTTATACGAAGTATAAACAATTCATTGATAATTGCTTTAAAATTATGCCTCGCCACGGTCTCCACGCGTTGAGTCTGGGCTTCACGCATCCTAAAACCAAGGAGCATATGAATTTTGTTAGTGAGTATGCTGATGATTTCAAAGAGTGCCTCGAAAAATGGAGAGCCTATGTCGCTACGAGATAGGGTCTTAAAGACGAAAAACGAATTACGAGATTATAAATTGAGTTTAAAATAACATTGATTTTTTATGAGAAAATTGTTCATTGCATTGGCATTGTGTTTGTATGCTATCGGGGCAAATGCGCAGCTCAACAAGCCCTATTTTTACTATAAAGGGAGGGATTACATTGTTGAGGGCAAATACCGCGAGGCTATTGAGAGCTTGAACTTGCTCCTACGCTCTGAGAGTAAGGAGTATGAGGGGTATTTCCTTAGGGGAGTGGCAAAATACAACCTCGACGACCTCGGTGGGGCTCTTGCCGATTTCACCAAGGCGCTCGAAGAAAATCCTGTCTACACGCAAGCCTATCAATACCGTGCTATTACAAGGTCAAGAATGGGACTCTATCAAGAGGCTCTCGATGATTTCTCTAGCGCGCTGAGTATGCGCCCGAGTAATGCTTCGGCCTACTTTTCCAGAGGGGTTACATATTTCCTTAACAGGCAATTTCAACAATCTATCAACGATTTCTCGCAATTCCTGAAAATCGAACCAACTCAAGTTGAGGGATATACGTCCCGAGGAACATCATATTTATACATTAAGGATACTGTTGCAGCGCTAAAAGACTATGACAGAGCCATTCAGGTCAATCCCTATTGGAGCGATGCATATTTACGCAAGGGTCTGTTGGAATTGACACAAAAGAATTATAGTGAGAGCGAGACAAACCTAAGCCGAGCAATCGAGCTCGATACGACCTATTCTATAGCCTATTTTTATAGGGGCGTTTCGCGCAATAATACGAATAATTTGATGGGAGCGCTCGATGATTTTGATAGCTCGATACGCCACGATTCTACAAGCTCCATAGCGTTTTATAATAGAGCGATTATGCTTAGTACGATTGGGGATATTGATGGGGCTATCAGGGATTATAGCAAAGTGGCGCGTAATAACCCGAATAATGTGCTGGTCTTTTATAATAGGGGACACCTGTATGCCCAAAAAGGGGACTATGATAATGCTGTTGATGATTATAGTAGAGCGATTGCTCTATACCCTGATTTTGCTAATGCTTATAGATATAGGGCACAAATCAAAGCACTCAAGGGTGATAAAAAAGGATATTATGATGATATGAGAATGGTGAATGTCAAAATTGCGGAGTATAGGTCGAAGATGTCTGATAAGAATTTCTCGGCGTATGCTGATACGAGTAAGCAGTTTGATAAGATATTGTCTTTTGATGCTAATTTTGAGAACAAAGAATTTTCTAATATTAAGGGCGATATATCGAAATCCATTAAGACAAAACCTATGTATAGGCTGACCCTGTCGGCACCTGATACGGCTTTTGTGTTTGACGTGAGTAAGTACGAGAACCGCGAGTTGACTAAGTATATAAGTGATTGCCATATCGACGGACTAACGTTGATGGCCAATACAACGAACTATTCTAAGTTGGCAATTGAGAAACTTGATAAATATAATAGCGACCCGCAGCGAGCTGGGGAGGTTCTGTCTAAGGCGATTACACAGTCGCTGCTCAACCAATATAGCTCCTCGATGACGCACCTTAACTATTTGATTAGCGAAGACCCCACAGACGCTTTTGCGTATCTCAACAGAGCGGTGGTACAGTCCGAAATGATTGAATTTATCGCCTCGCTCGAAGGTAACTATCAGAGTCTCAATATAGATGTAGACCCCTCGGCGCGCCTCAAACAGGTCCAAGAGCGCACTTATGACTACTCCAAAACCGTGAGTGACCTTAATCGTGTGATGGAATTGATGCCCGAATTACCGCATACATATTACAATATGGCGATAATTAGAACGCTCGAAGGCGACTACCCAGCGGCAATACAGCTCTATGACAAAGCGATTGAATTGTTCCCGTATCTTGCGGAAGCATATTATAATAGGGGAGTTGTAAAAATGATGTTAGGCGAAAAGCAGGCAGGATGTATGGACATATCTAGGGCAGGCGAACTGGGTATAGATGAGGCATATACGTTGATTAAGAGCCTTTGTCAAAAATAAATCGTAACAAGAAATTGTTAAGAAAAGAAGAAGAAAAAAAGATAAATAAATATATTAAAAACAGAACACAACATTGATTTCGGTAGACAACATTACGGTCACATTTGGTGGCGAAGACCTATTTACAAACATATCCTTCCTTGTAAACGCTAGAGAGCGCATAGGCTTGGTCGGAAAAAACGGAGCTGGGAAATCCACGATTCTCAAGATACTAATCGGAGCGCAGACCCCCTCGTCGGGCACGGTGGGCAAGAATGGAGATTGCACTGTGGGCTACCTGCCTCAGCAGATGGCTGTGCACGATGACTGCTCGCTTATAGAGGAGTGTGGCAAAGCGTTTGATGAGATTGTGGCGTTAGAAAAAATTATCGAGAAGTGCAACGAGCAAATTATGGTGCGTACAGACTATCAGTCAGCCGATTACGACAAATTGCTACACCAACTCCACGATGCCTCCGAACGATACCACCTGTTGGAGGGCGATAACCGTGATTCTCACGTAGAGAAGATATTGTTGGGACTTGGCTTCAAACGAGAAGAGTTCTCGAAGGCTACTGCACAGTTTAGTGGTGGATGGAGAATGCGTATCGAACTGGCTAAACTACTTTTGCGCAGCCCGTCGGTGTTCTTGCTCGATGAGCCTACCAATCACCTTGATATCGAGAGTATCCAGTGGCTCGAGCAATACCTGCAAAACTTTACTGGTGCGGTGATTCTTATCTCTCACGATAAAGCGTTTTTGGACGCTGTGACTAACCGTACAATCGAGATTTCGTGTGGCAAAGCGTATGATTATAAGGTGAATTACTCTAAATTTATTGAGCTTCGACAAGAGCGCATAGACCAGCAAAAGGCGGCGTTTGAGAACCAGCAAAAAATGATAGAAAAAACGGAGGAGTTTATCGAAAAATTCAGATATAAACCGACTAAATCGAACCAGGTGCAGTCGCGCATAAAACAACTGGAGAAGGTCGAAAGGCTCGAAATCGACCAAGTCGATGTGGTGAGGATGAACATTAAGTTTCCGCCTGCACCACGCTCAGGACAAGTTGTGGTTGAGGCAATTGATGCAGGTCAGTCGTTCGGCGAAAAACACGTCTTCTCGAATGCGGATATACAAGTCCAAAGAGGCGAGAAAATTGCACTCGTTGGGCGTAACGGCGAGGGTAAAACTACCTTTGTCCGACAAATTCTGGGCGACCTCATAGCAACGCGTGGCACGGTGAAAGCTGGGCACAACGTTAATATTGGCTATTTCGCCCAAAACCAGGACGATTTGATGGATGGTGATTTTACTGTGTATGATACTTTGGACCGTGTGGCAGTGGGCGATATCCGAACACGTTTGCGTGATATTCTGGGTTCATTCCTGTTCCGTGGCGAGGATATTGACAAAAAAGTAAGCGTACTATCTGGTGGCGAACGCTCCCGTCTTGCGATGGCTAGACTGATGCTCGAACCATACAACCTACTGATTCTCGATGAGCCTACCAACCATATGGATATGATTTCTAAGGAAATTCTGAAAAATGCATTGAAAAATTATGATGGCACGGTTATTATTATCTCTCACGACAGGGAATTCCTTGACGACTTAGTGTCAGTCATTTATGAGTTCCGTGATGGACGCGTAAATCAATTCCTTGGCGGAATTTGGGGCTTTATCGAAAAACGTAAAATTGATAATATGAGAGAGATTGAACGTAAAGATGTAACCGCCGAAACACCGAAAGAAGAGCCGAAAATACAAGCCGCAGCTAAGCAACCCGCAGCACAGCAGCAGGTAGCCAAAGAAGAGCCAAAACTCTCTTATGCCGAGAAAAAAGAGTTGGAACGTAAACGCACTTCGATAAAAACAAAAGCCAAACAATTGGAAGAACAAGTCGTAGAACTGGAACGAATTGTTGCCGATATGGAGCTCAAACTCTCGGACTCAGCCCAGTATTCGACCGAATTGCTTAACGAATATACGGCTGTTAAAGCTAAGCTAGATACGGTATATGAGCAGTGGAGCGAAAAAACACAACAACTCGAAAATTTCTCCTAAATAAAGAAAAACTAATACAAAAAAAATAAACGCGCAAAAAAAAATTAATTAAATGGACAACGAAAACAAAACATCTTACTTCTTTAAAAGAAGTTCAGATGCACAACAAGACGACAGTAACAACTCTGGCAGACAGTCAGAACCGTCGAACTTTGACCGCTCGGACTATCAGGATACCCCTGAAAGAACCGAACGCAAACCGCTAGAACGGAGACCCTACGAACGCAAACCATTCGGTGGCGATAGACCTGAAAGAAGGAGCTTCGACAACGACCGTGGCGAACGTAAACCTTATGATGGTGAACGCAAATCTTATGGCGACCGTCCATCTTATGGCGACCGTCCATCTTATGGCGACCGCGGCGACCGCAAACCTTATGATGGTGAGCGTAAATCTTATGGCGACCGTGGTGACCGCAAACCTTACGATGGTGAGCGTAAATCTTATGGCGACCGTGGCGACCGCAAACCTTATGATGGCGAACGCAAATCTTATGGCGACCGTGGTGACCGCAAACCTTATGATGGTGAGCGCAAATCTTATGGCGACCGTCCATCTTATGGTGACCGCAAACCTTACGATGGAGAACGCAAATCTTACGGCGACCGTCCATCTTATGGCGACCGCAAACCTTACGATGGCGAACGCAAATCTTACGGCGACCGCAAACCCTTTGGCGACCGTCCATCTTATGGTGACCGCAAACCTTATGATGGTGAGCGTAAATCTTATGGCGACCGTGGTGACCGCAAACCTTATGATGGTGACCGTCAACCTTACACAAAAGCAGGATTTGACAAGCCAATGGGTAAAGCCCCTGAAAACCTTATTTTTGGAGTTCACCCAGTCCGCGAAGCTATTGAAGGTGGCGTAAACATTGAAAAACTATACGTTAAAAAGAATACTGACTCAATCGAGGGAATAATCGAATTTGCTGAAGCAAAAGGTATTATCGTACAATACGTGCCTCTTGAGAAACTTGATTTTATGACCTATCGTGCATCTCACCAAGGAATTGTGGCTCAACTAGCTGCGATTGAATATGCGGATATTAACACAGTTCTTGAAAATCTAGCTAGCAGCGGCCGCGAAGGTCTGTTCGTAGTGCTTGATAACCTTACTGATGTTCGTAACTTTGGAGCTATTGCTCGTACGGCTGAATGTGTTGGCGCTGACGCTATCATTATATCGGCTAAAAATGCAGCTCCTGTAAATGCCGAAGCTATCAAAAGCTCTGCTGGCGCACTGTTGAAAATTCCAGTTTGTCGCGTCGGAAGCCTTCGTAACACACTGAAAACTATGCAACTTGCTGGTATCAAATTGGTTGCGGCGACTGAGAAAACTAATGAGCTTCTTTACGAAAGTAATATCGGAGCTGGTTCCGTAGCGGTCATAATGGGTTCGGAAGAGTCGGGTATATCTCCGGATATATTGCGCCTTTGCGACATCAAGATTTCTATACCAATGCTTGGTAAAATCGAATCTCTAAATGTTTCGGCAGCAGCAGCTGTTGTCCTTTATGAGGTTGTACGCCAGCGTTTTAACGCAGTCGATTCTGATGACGAAGTTGATACAACGGCTGTCGAAGTAACTGAACTTGCCCCAGAAGCAACAACTGAAGCAACAATCGAAGCAACAACTGAAGTTGCAGCAGAAGTAACTGCAGAAGCACTTGTTGAAACAGCTATTGAAACAACTATTGAAGTAGCCGCAGAAGCATCTGCTGAAGTAGCCACAGAAACTGCAGTAAAAGAGGCTTAATCCTCTTACGCAGGGTTTCTTGCAGCTCTTTATTTTCCTGTTCTTTATGGGCAGGAATTTGAGAGAGTTGGTGAGAATGCCACATAAAAAGACCGCTTGTAAATTTCTTTCTTTAACGAAGGATTTTTGCGAGCGGTTCTTTTGTGCGTTGTTGTGCGTTGTTGTATGCGCGAGAGCGTTTGTTTATTCGACTTCTGTGCTATCTACGCTGAGTGAGTCTACGGCAGGTTTAGTAAACTGTCTGGCGTCGTTATTCGAGCGTTTTTCGCCACTAACGACATTTTTAATATCGTTTGTAAGGTATAGAGTCACTTTTCCACCGAAGAGGGCTCTCATTTGTTGATTAGGGATTTGTCTATAGACTTTCGCGTTATCGATTTCGTTAGGTTTAACGGTTTTATTATCGGTTTTAATCTCTCCGATATTAAGTCCACTTTCCCAGAGTCTACTTTTGGCTTCTCGAAGGCTAAGTCCGAGTACTTTCGGCACCATAGGTAGTGGCGAGCTATGATTTCGCCCTACAGTAAGGGTTATTTTCTGTCCTAGTTCAGCTTGAATCATTTCGCCTTGGATAATATTTTTCCCATTAAAGTTCATAAGGAGCACATTATTGGTCGCGATATCATTTTTATAGATAAGTTCTTTGATTTCGAAGCCTTTATTTTCGAGCATATTTTTCGCTTGTCTGAGTGAGAAACCAACGACGTATGGTATTTGTTCCATTCTAGGTTTCGAGGCGTTTATTGTCACAAATATTTTGCGTCCACTTTTGACATTCATATTAGCTTTTGGTGACTGGTCAAGTATTGTACCTTTCTCTGCCTTAGGGACATAGAGTGAGTCTATTACAATAATTTTAAGATTTTCGTCATCACAGATTTCTTGGGCAGCGACAACTGTTTTGCCATCAAGGTTCGGCACGGGTATTTTCTGACCGTGTTTGGTATATAGGTTTAGGGTAACATTTGTGACAAACAGTGCTAGAATAATAAGGCAGGTTGCCATTATTACATTTCGCAGCAGGAAGTGCGAGGAGATGTAGTTAAGTATTTTTTTAAGAAATTCCATTATTTAAGGTTGTTTTTGGGTATTAGGTTTTTTATGTTTTATGTTTATTTGCGGTCTTATATTTCGTTATAATGTGTATCTCGGAGTGTGGCTACGAATCCTACTGATTGCACTAATTTTTGGAGTTCTTGTACTGTGAGTGTAGGGTTTTGTTCTTCTGCCCCAGCAAGGGCGTAGATTTTGGTAGAGTTTGTAATCGTTCCGTCCAGGTCATCGGCTCCAAAGTTTAGGGCAAGTGTAGCGTTTTGTTTCCCTAGCATTGGCCAGTATGCTTTGAGGTGTGGGATATTATCGAGGAACAGTCTACATATAGCCATCATTTTCATATCTTCTACAACCGAGCTTTGTTGGGTTACGGTCTCACCGAGGGGGTTATTTTTATTGTGGTATTTGAGTGGTATGAAGGCGTTAAACCCGTTAGTTATGTCTTGAAGGTCACGGATAAGTGCGAGATGTTCTATGCGGTGTTGTATATTTTCGATATGCCCGTATAGTATTGTGGCATTAGTTTTGAGTCCTAGTTGGTGTGCGGTTTGGTGTATTTCGAGCCATTGTTTGGCGTTCGGTTTATCGGGACATATTTGGTCACGAATTGTTTGGTCAAAGATTTCGGCACCGCCTCCTGGTATGGCAGACATACCGGCATCTATTAGCATTTGCAGGCCTTGTTTGATGGTTAGGTTGCTTTTCGATATGACGTGATACAGTTCTACGGCAGTATATGCTTTGACGTCAACATTTGGGAGTTGTTTTTTTATGGCTTTTATGGCGTCGCAGTAGAATTCGAGTGTATGTTCTGGGTGCACTCCTCCTACGAGGTGAACTTCGGTAATATTTGAAGTTAGCGCGTTCTGTGCGAGCATTTTAGCTTTGTTTTCAATCTCTTCTAGCGAGAGGTTCCAGCTCGGAGCGTTATGATTTTTCGGATTATGTTTATATGAGCAGAACAGGCAATTGAACAGGCAGATATTAGTTGGTTCGATGTGTACATTTTGGTTAAAGAACACTTTATTTTGGCTTGCGAGTCGTTTTTTTTGCGTAGCTAGCAGGCTCAGAAGACCAAGTGGCGCGTGATTCCATAGAGCGATAGCGTCTTGTTGAGAGAGTCGCACATTATTTTCGATTTTCTCGACAATCGGTATAATTTCTTGTGGAATAGTTATTTGGGAGAGCATTATTTTGTTCTGTGATATTGGTTAGTTCAGCGGCGCATTAAATTCGGTCGTTGTGAGGTTTGTATAGGTTTCTGGTTTGATGCGCAGAACGTCTGTAATTTGTGAGTAGGGTATATTTAGGACAACCATTTCGCCATCATCGGTGAGAGTGAATGGGTTATATATGAGTGTCAGGTTTTTTTCGGTAAGAATAAAATTTTCGGAAATTGGGAATTGGCTGAGTGGTTTAATCAGGTTCGTTTGTTCTTGGGTTGCGTTAGCGGTAAGGTCTTTATCGCAGAGGAATTTATCCACAATAATATTTTTCGTGACATTGTTATTAGTGTCTATAATATCATTTATCTCGGTAATTTCATTGTTTATAGTTGTGAGTGTAGTTGTGGCGGTATTACTGGGTTCGTTATTTTTAAGGATAAGTGAGTTTATGGCGGTAGAAGCTGTAATATTATTGTGATAGACTTTCCAGGAGGTAGTAATTTGGAGTGAGTTGTTAGGGTTCTGTTGATAGAATTTTTTTATACTATCTAAGTTTGGAGTAATATTATTGTTTCGGGTGGCTAGTTTAAGTTTTCGGTTAATAATAATTTGCGCGATATTATTATTTTGTATTGTCGGTGTATTTATGTTTAGTGTAAGGTTTCGGGTATGAATTTTGGTGGTAACATTCTTCACTGATTCGGGTATATTATTGTTACAGGCTGTGATAGCTGTTGTCATTGCGAGTGAGAGTATTATTTGCAGTATGATTTTCATTTTAGGTATTTGAGGGATGAAAAGTCGTGTTGACGTATGGGTACAAAAATAGTGGATAATAATGACAAGTCAAAGATTATCCACGGGATATTTTGTTTTTTTTGATAAAAGATTTTGAATAGGAGTTAGATTTCCATCATTTTCTTTTGGGAGTGTTTTCTATTGTTCGTCAGAAACACTAAGTTTTTTGCGACCTTTAGCTCTACGTGATGCAAGCACTTTACGACCGTTGGCAGTAGCCATTCTCGTGCGGAATCCGTGTTTGTTAGTTCTTTTGCGTCTGCTTGGTTGGAACGTCCTTTTCATTGTTTTATGTTTAATATCGGTTTAAAAAATCTACTTTTTGGGGGATTGAGGAGGCAAAGTTAGAAAAAAAATGATACGGATGCAAATTTTTATTAAAAATGTTGATTTTATTTTGTTGTGATGGTTGTTGTGGTTCTGTTTTGCACTATATTTGCGGAAGAAAACATAATCTTTTAAATTTTATATAGATGATACGAAATAGCGATAATGTAGGGGCTGTGTCCCTGTCGGATGTAGAGATAATGGCGCCTGTGGGCTCTTGGGAGTCTCTCGCTGCGGCTTTAAATTCGGGTGCGAACTCGATTTATTTTGGTGTTCAAGGGCTGAATATGCGCTCGGCTTCGAGTGTGAATTTCACGCTCGATGATTTGGCTAATATTATTGCGCAGTGCAAGGCGAAAGGCGTGAAAACCTACCTTACGCTCAATACTGTGCTCTATGATAATGAGATGGAGTATATGCGCGAGGTTGTCGATAGGGCTAAGAGTGAGGGTATTACAGCCGTTATTGTGTCCGACCAAGCAGCGATGCTTGAGGCTCGCCGCAAAGGTGTCGAGGTGCATATCTCGACCCAACTCAATATTAGTAATATCGAATCGGTGCAGTTCTACGCCCAATGGGCCGACGTTGTTGTGCTAGCTAGGGAGCTCGATTTGACCCAGGTGCGACATATATATGACCAGATTATTGCACGAGATATCCGCGGCCCTAAAGGCGAGCTCGTTGAGATTGAGATGTTTGCACACGGCGCGCTATGTATGGCCGTTAGTGGAAAATGCTATCTCTCGCTCCACGAAGCCTGGAAATCGGCCAATCGCGGTGCTTGTAGGCAAATATGCCGACGCTCGTATGATGTCAAAGATATCGAAACTGGTGCGGAATTAGTAGTAGATAATAAATATATTATGTCACCACAAGACCTCTGCACACTCGAATTTCTTGGCGAAATGATTGAGGCAGGTGTCAGAGTGCTCAAAATCGAAGGGCGTGCCCGAGGTGCTGAATATGTCGCCACTGTCGTTGGTGGGTACCGTGAGGCGCTGAAACATATAGTCGAAGAGGGTGACTACTCGGCCGAAAAAGCTGACGAAATTATCCAGAAGCTCAAACGTGTCTTCAATCGAGGGTTCTGGGGAGGTTACTACCTGGGGCATAAAGTGGGCGCCGAACTGGGGCAATGGACCAAAAGTTATGGCTCTTCGGCAACCCGTAAAAAAGTATATGTGGGGAAAGTCACTAACTTTTTCGCCAAAATATCTGTCGCTGAGGTGAAAATCGAGGCGGCGCCTCTAGCCGTAGGCGATGAACTGCTGTTTGTCGGCGCTACTACGGGTGCTGCCGAGTTTAAACTCGCCGCACTGCGTAGCGCTAATGGCGACCCTGCCGAATCCCTCGACCAAGGAAATATCTGCTCCGTACACTGCGGTGAGGTTACTGTCAGAAGAGGAGATAAATTGTATATTATGAAATAAAAGGCTGTAAATCACAACATTTACTTGTATATGGGATAGAATAGATAGTTTTCCTATATTAAATATATCATTTCAGGTGATATTTTGTGATTTTGTATATCATTTTGTGATTTTATACATCATTTTGTGATTTTGTCTCAACTCTAGGCTATTTATGCTTGATTAGGGTTTGGTGTGAGGGGATAGATGGGTTAACTTCGTGAACAATTCGCCGTTTCATTAGTTTATGGCTATGAAGCTGCGTTTTGAACAAAACACGAATCCCATTTTACAAACCAAAATCCCAAATAATGCAAAACTTTACTCGTACAAGTAAACTACTCTCTATGGTGCTGATAATGACTGCACTGTCTTGCTCGAACAAAGACATTGACGACACTCCAAAACCACCTCAAGGTGACTTCGCTGTCAAAATCACAAACCCGAGCCTAGCTACAAAAGCTGCCACCAGCGCTGGTGAGGCTGACGAAAGGAAAATTAACGACCTTACACTCTTCCTATTTGAGACCGGAACAACTACCTGTGTTATGATATACCCGTTCACTGATGCTGAGCTGGTAAGAGACGAGAAGGTTGCCATATTCTCACTGCCTAAAGAGATTACCCCGGCAGAGAAATATGATTTTTATGCTATTGCCAACTACGAGCATAACTACACTATGGGCAGCGAAACTATTCCAGCCAACCTACCCACACCAGCCGACCTTATAGCCCTTACTGTTCAAGAGCCTGTAAGTGCTCCTACTACCCACGCTGGGCAAGATACCTGGCTAAAATATTACAATAAAGCGACCTATAACGAAATCACCACAGGAGCAGGATTCGTAATCAACCCAAATGGCAAAGGATTCCTTATGTCAGGAACGCACGAAGGGGTTAAGAAAAAAGATACAGATGCCCCGCGTAATGTAACTATCCCGATTGATAGAGCTGCCTGCAAATTTATTGTTACGGCTGCGCTACACCAAGATTTTGTGACGAACTACCAAGGGCCATACCAATCGACAATAAAAATTACTGATGTTATTATCGAGAATGTTTATTCGTCGTCCTACGCGTTTAAACCTGCTGTTGGTACTGACCTTGCTACTGTGTTCCCTACGGCCAAAAAAATATACACTCAAACTGCGATGCAGCAGGGGGGTGACTTTCCGCTTCTAACGCTAAAAACAGGAGTGGCGCCAACAGTTGCGCTTATGTATGGCTTTGAAAACAGTGTTGCGACGACGCCTGCCTCTGGGCACCACGCTAAGATAACGATTAAAGCCAAATATGACTTTGACGGACCAGCGGGGGGACAAGATTGGATTGATGTCACCTACGACCCTATCATTATAAAAGGTGATGGCGCGGTGGCTGGCGCGGATGCTAAAATAGGTCAGCTCTCTCGCAACTCGCAATACACTATAAATGTGCAGGTCAAAGGACTTTCGGCACAACAAATCATAGCGAATATCACTATCAACGATTGGAACGTAGTAACGGACCAAGATGTTGAGTTTGGTGGATAGTCAATTATAGTGGCTATGCCGAAGAATTTTTCACACATAATAATCAAACTAGCGCTGTTCGTGCTTGTTGTTACGGCTAATATGGCCTGCGAAAAGCAGGAGATGTTTAAGAGTAATAATAATAGCGAATGGATGCAGGAACCAGTAGATTTGGTGCTCAATATTAAGAGCCCCGATTTACCCAGAATGACTAAGGGTCAGGCTAATAACCTGACACGAACAGTCGTTCAAAACTTTGGTGCGTACACTATCACTCAAACTTCGGCGCCGGAATATATCCCCCTGCCATCGCTTGCAAGCGCAAATAGCCAATCACGAACAAAAGAACCTCTCGAGGAAATCGAAAAACAGATTCACGACCTCAATATCTTTATGTTCTACCACCACGAGAAAAACGAAGCGCTGGGCGCCACGGGCGAACTCCATAACAAACTTGCTCACCATAAGTATATCAAACTTTCCGATATAGCCAACCCAAATGTGACCATTCCTAAAGTACGAGTAGGTCTGTATAATATTATGGTAGTTGCGAATGTGGGTAAAGATATGAGTACCGAGATAGGCCCTGACGAAGATATTAGCGACCCGCTCAATATTATGCCCGTTGTGGATAATGAAGACGAAAATGGAATGCCACCGCAGGGGCTTGACCTAGCAACGCTAACCACCTATTCGCAGCTGGTCAACTGGAGATTTCAAACCAGCTCACCGAGGTATTACAACCTAAATAGTATTACTAAAAGGAGATTGCCGATGAGGTATATATCTCAAAACTATAACGCAGATGGCACACCAACGGACTTGCCGGGTGCTGGCGAGCCTGTTCTGATTAACCATAACCCCGAAAATGCCACGACCCACACTATAACGCTTACAAATTTGGTTGCCAAGGTCAATTTTTCGTATGACTGTTCGGGGATTAATGCAATTGACAGTAAATTCAAGGTGCGTATGTATGGGGTGAATAATTTATCTAATTATTTCGCGCCATTCAAGATGAGCGGAATAGATAAGGATATAACTTATACTGACGAATTGCAACTTTTCGAGGCCGGTACTAATCTTGGCGCTCAAGGTGCGAAAACCTTTTATGTGCCAGCCAACGAAGCGGGTTTTGTGCCCGGGCTTACCCCTCAAAAAAGGACGCTAGCTACCTCTCCGAAAAAAGCTCTATATACTACATTTACAGCGACCTGCACAGTGCCTGGAACGAGTGATGTGATAGATGTGGCGTATCCAATATTTTTGGGTGACGCTAATGCTGTCAATCCACATAGTGCTGCTGGAGCAGGAGCAACGGAGTCACTATTTGAGAACTTTGATGTTAAGATGGGGCATAAGTATAATGTAAATCTTAAAATTAATAAGTTCGATAAGGATGACCCTCGTTTGATTCTAGCTGAAATCAAGCCGCTGTTTAATGGCGAGGAGGTCGCAGAATTTGGCCACTCACAATTAGTTGGCGGGGAGATAGTCTACCCCCCTAAGTTATATATTAAGACAACCTATTTTGTAGATATACTCATCGAAGCTACGGGCGCGCACAATCAGCAGCTTAGAGCGGCGGGTCTTTACACGCTTACGGGCGAGGAGGAAGAGTATTTCAACCAACGAATAGTTGAACTTACCCAAGATGCCAATGGCAAATGGCTGAATGAGGTTATTATTGATGAACCAGAAGTGCCTAGTGCGGAATACGCGAAGAAAAAAGAGATTATCTATAAGGGTAAGAGGTTGTTTTTTGGGGATGAAGACCCTACGGTGCCTAAGATATATAGAGCTTTTAGATTCTATTTCAAATATACGAGAGACGTGCACCCATCCGATAAAATGACATACCAATTTTCGGTGAAAAATTTGTACACAGGGCTAACCTCCGAAATCACTCCGAAGGATATCTATTTGGAAGAGAAACCGGTGTTGAAATCAAAACGATAAAATAAGAATAACAGTGAATAATAACATACTCAAAATATTTACGTTAGTAGCGATACTTTCGCTCTGTTCAACGCGAGTTGCCAATGCGCAGTTCTCGGCTGTTCGTGGCAATGTGCTGATGCTTGCGACTGGGACAGTCAATATGGGAGCATCGTTTAATATTAATAGTAAACTCTCTGTTGATATTGCCGTTGCCGGAAACTTTATACCCTATGGTGATTTTCAATTCAAATTCGGCGCGATTCAACCCGGGCTACGAATCTGGCTCCGACAAACGGAATATGGTCACTTTTTCTCACCCCACCTTACAATGGCATACTATGACTCTCGTATCAAAGGGCGAGAATATATAGGATGGGCAGCAGGTGCAGGAGTGTCGTATGGATATTGCTGGCCGCTCAAAAAGAGGTTGAGTATAGCCGCTGAGATAGGAGCCTCGGTTATGTATTGCCGCGACGTTAATCAGAATATTAAGTACGACCACACGGTCGACCATATTATATCTACAACTACTAGAGTAATATTGGCACCCACAAAGTTTGAGGTTAGTTTAGTATATCTTTTCTAGCAATGGCTTGCAATTGTGTGAGTTCACCGAAAAAATTAGGTGCATTTGCGAGAGTTGCGATGTAGTAAGAATTAAATAAATTTATTAGAATCCCCCTATATAACCCCCCACCGAATCGGTTTCAGCCTTTTATGATTAATAAGAATATAGCACTATCCATAGTTAAAATTGTCGCAATTCAAGCCGCTGTTGCCTGTTTGCTCTATGGTTGCACGGTAACAACACAGATTAAGAAGAATAACTATAACACAGAGCTGGGGCATACGCCCAAGGATGTTGTAAAAGAGATTCACGCCTCTAAGAACCGTGAGTTGATTAAGCGTTTTGTCGATGAAGAGGAGGAAGAAGGCGCGCCAAAAATTAATACCGACCCGACGAAATCCATATTTGATAACCTAGTGCGTGATGACCAAGGGCGATTAGTTGCTTCGATTGATGCCAAGGAGGTGTCGATTGTTGCGCGGACAAGGGTGTTGGCAGAACGAGATGGAAAAGTAACGATTGATTTTGTAATTGTGATGCCCAAAGAGATTCAGAGTAACTCCTCGAGCATTGTGATAACGCCGCGCCTGCATAGGGTTGACAGTGTTTATAGCCTCGAGCCACTGCAAGTGCGTGGGGGGCTTTTCGAGCTGCTCCAAGCGCGCAACTATTGGCGTTATACGGAATTCCGAAACAATCTACTCAAAAGGAGCAATGGCAACCTTTCCCCGTCCGACTCTGCGCAGCTCAAAACGGTGTTCGAAGATTATATTGACTTCCCATATATTGATAGAACTAGGTTTGACTCGATTGCGTCAAAACAAGAGACAATCCGATATTTCTACCAACAAGATGTGCCCGTAGTTAACCAAGAGCGCAAACTGCTCATTACGCTTGATGCTGAGGTGAATACGCTCGACGGAGGCCGCTTTGTGCTGCCATCCAAAGATACTATTAGCTTTAACCTCTCAACTATGCTGTATTTTGTTGATAGTGAGACCAGATACCTTACTCAAGTAGTCGAAAAATATTCGGTGGTTAATGATAGAAACTACCTCTCGTTTAAACTCGGCCGGGCAGATATTGTCGACACGCTGGGGGATAATGAGGTGCAGCTTGGCAAAATCAAATCTATGATGGACGAGATGATGATTCAACAAGAATACTATATCGATACTATCACTCTTTCTGCGGCCGCATCGCCTGAAGGCTCGTCGAGGTTGAATGAAAGATTGTCGGAACGTAGGGCGAAATCGCTAGAACAATACCTCAAAAACCACTACCAACTCCCCGAACTCGACACGCTTCTCAAAGTGAGGTCTGTGGGTGAGAATTGGACAGAGCTGGTTAAGCTAATATCGGATGACCTTTCTATTTATAATAAAGATAAGATGGCGATTTTGAAGATTATCGAGGATACTAAGAATCTCGATAAGCGCGAAGAGACTATAAGAAAGAAGTTCCCTAAGCAGTATAAACACTTTAAGGAGACTATGTATCCACAGCTTCGAACAGTTGATTTTAAATATGACCTAAGGCGCGTTGGGATGGTACAGGATACTATCCATACGACAATTATTGATACGGCATATATGAATGCGTTGCAGCAGCTGAAAAGGCGTAACTACGTAGCGGCTTCGAAGGTTATGTTGGATTATGATGATATGAATGCTGTTGTAGTGGCGCTATCGTTAGGTTTTAATACAACGGCTTATGACAAAATATCCAAAGTTAACCCTACCGATGGGCGTGGACTATATATATGGGCAATTTGCGCATCTCGTGTGGGCGAATTTAAGAAGGCTATGGGTTACTATAAACGAGCTTGCGAAATAAGCGATGCTTGGGAATTTAGAGGCCGCCTCGACCCCGAAATATCACTATTATTATTTAATGAGAATGAAAAAAAATAAACTAATTACCCCGAAAAGTGCGCTCCGCACAACAGCTGTGCAGCTACTAGCTGTTTTGACAGCAGTATTGGGAGTGGGTTGTACGTTGTATGAGAGTGAGACAATCGAGATTATCTATGCTCCGCAAGTTGTTACTAGTTATGACAGCGACCCCTATGCTGAGTACTATCGCAACTCGAGGTATTTTATATATGACAACGCGGGAATATTGGTTCGCGACTCTACGTTTGTTTATGACGGAGCTACGGAATTACCCAATTACGCGCCATCTATTACTACTACTAAGAATAAAAAGCCTGTTGCGGCTAGTGTTATCTCTCCTGTTGCAGATAAGGCGGCGGGACATATTATATTTAAGGGACTTCCCGAGGGGGAGTATAGGCTTTTGGCGTTCCATAACGCCGAGCAATGCCAGATTGAGGGGGTGCAGCAAGGTGTCTCAACTATCGACGAGCTTCGCTTGGTTACAAAGACTGCCGACCACGCCGCCACGGATAGAATGTTTACAAATAGTAATATAGTGACTTTGCAACGAGGCATAAAAACGCAAAATGATATTGGCGGAACGCCCTTATTTTATAAGGTGAATGTTACTTTTACTAAGGTTGATGATATGTCTGCCGCTCCGCTCGCACCGTATATCCTGTTGGACAATATTCGGACTAGTTATACCTGTGATGGCATAGCCGATATCGCTTCTGAGGGAGTTAGTATGGATACTATTAAACTGGCGAAAGTGGCTGGAGGGAATCTATTTGGGCAGGAGCTGTGTAACAAATTCACTGATGAGGATTTGATTGTGTTGAAACTTTACGAGGAGCATAAGGGGTTGATTGAGGTTATAGATATAACGCCATCTGATTGGCTTGATTTTAAATCTACGGAGCTTCCGGTGTTGAATGTGAAGATGGAATACTCTAACAATAAGTTCTTTATATGGATAAATGACTATTTCGTGTACGAGCAAGATATTCCAGTAGGGGGCTAAAACGTCGAGATAACTAGTTGTGCGTGCTTTCGCCTGCCTGTGGTCGTATATATCTTTTAATGGACTGTCGGGGGCCACCTCGGCTCTCGAAGCCTAAATCTTGGCAATTAACAATCAGCGGCGGAGCTAACAGCACTTGAGTTCTTCTCTCAGCCGCCGGTGGCAACGCCACTTGAAGATTGCCTGTCGGCATACTTGCATAGGCACAGCTAAGAGCATCGAAGGCCTCCCCCAACCAACCAACCGAAACAAAAAGAGCAAATTGCAGGCTATGCCCAGCGAGCCAAAGGTGCCAACGGCACTCGAGTTTCCCCCCTTGCGGAGGCTCGCTTA
>CAMQUV010000001.1 GCA_947037995.1 uncultured Rikenellaceae bacterium | reverse complement strand
CCAAGGGAGGCGAATCGGGGAGATTAGGTATAACTCCGATGGAGAGCAAACTAACAAAGAAACATATAAATTTGATGAGAACGGCAATAGAATAGCTTTCGCCAAATTCACGGTCAAGGGGCTGAATTTCAGAAGCGAATCAAAGTTCAACGAACACAATCACGTAATAATGGTGGAATATTTTGACCACCGAAATAATAATACAGGTACGTATCAGTACGAATATAAATACGATGATAATAATAACTGGATAGAAAACATACAGTACCAGAATTATGTACCAAACGAAATCATTGAACGCGAAATAATATACTATTAACATATATAAAACAAACATAATTAACCATATAAAAACACTAAAACTATGGATATTACACTAATGCCACTAAGCGGCAAAACCAGAAAAGAACACGACCTTATCGGCGACAAAGAAATCCCAGTTGAATACTACTTCGGTGTGCAAACAATGCGTGCGATGGAGAATTTCAATATCTCGCGAGTGCGCCTGCACTTTTACCCTGCTTTTATCCAAGGACTAGCGATAGTTAAGGAGGCGGCGGCTAAAGCCAACAACGAACTCGGACTACTCGACGACACCAAATGCAAAGCGATTATACAAGCCTGCCAAGAGGTGCGCGATGGTAAACTACGCGAACATTTCGTTGTTGATATGGTTCAGGGTGGAGCGGGAACCTCAACTAATATGAACGCCAATGAGGTTATAGCAAACCGCGCGCTCGAAATTTTGGGACACCAACGAGGTGAGTATAAATTTTGCCACCCGAATAATGACATAAACCTAAGCCAATCGACTAACGATGCCTACCCTACTGCTGTTAAACTAGCGATTCTACTTTCGTCACATAATATCATCGACGCGGTCAAACAACTCGTTGCGGCGTTCCGCGCTAAGGGTGTTGAATTTGCCGACGTAATCAAAATGGGACGTACGCAGCTGCAAGACGCTGTGCCGATGACACTTGGGCAAGAGTTCGAGGCCTACGCAGTTAATCTTCAAGAAGAAATTGCCCGACTCGAGATAAATGCTAATCTATTCCTCGAAGTGAATATGGGTGCCACTGCAATCGGAACAGGTATAAACTCTGACCCTGATTACACCCCACTATGTATCAAACATCTGTGCGATATTACTAATCTGCCTATCGTTCCAGCCCCTAATATGATTGAGGCGACAAATGATACTGGAGCATTCCTAATGTACTCGTCGGTAATCAAAAGACTTGCTGTTAAGCTTTCTAAAATATGTAATGACCTTAGACTTCTTTCGTCAGGTCCACGCACGGGGCTCAACGAAATCAACCTTCCACCAATGCAACCGGGGTCAACTATTATGCCGGGCAAAGTAAACCCAGTTATCCCAGAAGTGGTCAACCAAGTAGCTTTCAAAGTTATCGGCAACGACCTAACTGTTACTATGGCTGCCGAAGCTGGACAGTTGGAGCTAAATGTAATGGAACCAATCATTGTACATAGTATGTTTGAAAGTATCGAAATGCTTATCAACGGTATGAACACTCTACGCTCAAAATGTATTGTGGGCATCACTGCGAACAAAGAGCACCTCAAAGAGATGGTCTACAATTCGATAGGACTTGTCACAGCGCTAAACCCATATCTAGGCTATGATGTTTCGACCGAGCTAGCTGCTACGGCACTGCGTACTGGAAAAGGAATCTACAATCTAGTTTTGGAACAAAATTTGATGAGTAAAGAGGAACTGGACAACGTTCTTAAACCTGAGAATATGATTAAGCCACGTAAGTTTAACCGCAACTAGATGGAATTAATAATCGCTTCGGCGAACGCACACAAAATCGAGGAGATTTCTCGATTACTCCCTAAATCTGTAAGCCTAACCTCCGCTAAGGAGGTGGGCATCACAGAAGACATACCCGAAACTGCCGACACGCTCGAAGGAAATGCACTGCTCAAAGCGCGCTATATCTACGAACGTACTGGCAAAGACTGCTTTGCCGATGACACAGGACTTGAGGTCACCGCGCTCAACGGGGCACCTGGTGTGCACTCCGCACGCTACGCCACCGACGGACACGACCACGAGGCTAACATCGACCTTCTGCTCCGAAATCTTGAAGACAAAACCGACCGAACGGCACAGTTCCGCACCGTTATTGCACTGATAATTGACGGCAACGAGCACCTTTTCGAAGGTATCGTCAAAGGCGAAATACTACACGAAAGAGTAGGCGCCGAGGGATTTGGTTATGACGCAATTTTTGCGGCCGAAAACACCAACGAGAGCTTCGCACAGATGGAACTTGACAAAAAGAACGCTATCTCCCACCGAGGAAGAGCAACCGCAAAACTCATTGACTTTATATGCCTCCAATAGAGCGTGGAATAATCGCCCCGCGAGGTGCATACAAGGAACGAGGCGTGGTGCTACGTGTAATAAGATATCAGGACAACAAACTAATATTACACCTACTCACCCATAGCCACGGACGTTTGTCCTACTTAACTTCTCGAAGTAAATCCGGGTTGTTTCAACCTATGTTCATACTAGAGTTTGAGGCAGCAAAACGAAGCGCCGAACTGCACAAAATAACGCAATGCGACAATTCCCCCGTACTACACAGCATCGCGATGAGCCCCGTCAAAAGTACCATCGTAATGTTTATCAGCGAACTGCTCTATAAAATAATACACGAACCGCTCGACGATAGCAAAATGTACGAATTTATCGAACATAGCATAACAGAGCTAGACAAACTTGACGACCAAAATTCGATGAACTTCCATATTTGGTTCCTTACACACCTAGCGTTCTTTATGGGCTACTCACTCCCTACGGACGACCCTCGTAACAGATGGTATGACATCAAAGTCGGACTATACTGC
Source organism: uncultured Rikenellaceae bacterium (assembly GCA_947037995.1). Classification (GTDB taxonomy): domain Bacteria; phylum Bacteroidota; class Bacteroidia; order Bacteroidales; family Rikenellaceae; genus Mucinivorans. The sequence continues at coordinate 22,694 of CAMQUV010000001.1, read as the reverse complement.
TCACATATTCCGCTGCACCCTCTACGCTTAGCACCGGAATGGATTACGCTATTACACAGGTTCAACACGGTTCCTTTGGCTCAAATCTCCGAAATAAAACTAACTACACATCAACGACGCGGGCTCCTAGAGGCGCTAATAGACTATTACAATTATCATTGTGACACGTTCGGCGCGGTGCGGTCGTTAGACATATTGCGCGAAGTTTTTTAATGATTTCAGCAGTACTATAATACATTTCCACACACACTATGAGATAGACCCTTAATACAATCAAACTAAATGAAATTAAATCTACTAGCATTAGCAACAATCGCTCTTCTGGCGATAGGATGTAGCGAGAGCTACCCACAACCAACAATTGACAACCCCGAGGGCTGGCAATACAGTCAAAAGTATAGCGATGAGTTCGATGGCACCGAACTAGACACTACAAAATGGCACCCAAACAACCCGAATTGGTTGGGGCGCGAGCCTGCGCTTTTTTTGCCTAAGAATGTAAGGGTCGAAAATGGTATTATGATATTATCTTCGCACCGCGAAGAGCCGACCAACCCTCCAACAGAGAAGTATCACACATACACTTCGTCGGCTGTTCAAAGCGTCGACACGCTGCATTACGGTTTTTATGAGATACGCGCCAAGGCGCAGAACTCTGCAATCTCGAGCGCTTTCTGGCTGTATGTTAACGATTCGTTGCGACAAGAGGAGATAGATATTTTTGAAATTTGCGGCAGACACGATACCGACAAAGCGTATGAGGACACCTATTTTGCCACGGCTCACTATCTTGAATTTAAGAAAGAAATTCACAATAAGAGCAGTATGCCATATAGGGCTGGTTTCAGGTTGGCTGACGAATTTCTCGTCGCTGGTTTGGACTGGAATGAGGATGAAATAATATGGTATTTCAACGGCAAGGAGATTCACCGCACAGAGAATGTGCATTGGGACGACCCTGAGACAGTCAATTTTGATTGCGAGACATTTCCGACTTGGTGGGGTATGCCATCCGATACGGACAATGGCGGAGAATACCAAGTTGAATACTTTAGATACTGGACCAAAAAATAGCCCGTCTCCCGAGCGTCATTAGCTCAATAATATATATAGCACAATTAAAAAAATGGATTTACTTCAATTTTAATTGTGCTATTTTGTTGGTGATATTGTTATTGATGGCATAACTAAAATATATAAGGCATTCCCTATCGGGGGTTTCCACCTCGGCTCTCGAACAAAAATCAAAACTACTTACAAAGCCGACAGGCAATTAAAAGGGGTCTTTGCCCCCCAGCCACAAACCCAATGGCACCCTCGAAAATCAACATTTATTGGTTACTACCCAAATTTTTCTTATATTTGCAGGTTATTAAAAGACTAATTCAAAAAACAAACGACAACTTATCAATATACTATGAAAACTGTAGTAAGCGGAATCAGACCAACAGGAAATTTACATTTGGGCAACTACTTTGGGGCGCTCAAAAATTTTATAAAAATGCAGGAGACAGAACGCTGTTTTTTCTTCATTGCCGACTACCACTCGTTGACCACACACCCCGACCCGAAATTGCTCGGAACTAACGTGCGCAACGTACTTACGGAGTATTTGGCGGCTGGGCTAGACCCCGAAAAGTCGACTATCTTCATTCAGAGCGACCAACCCGAAGTGGCTGAATTATCGCTACTACTGTCGATGCACGCCTATATTGGGGAGCTCGAAAGGACCGCCTCATTCAAAGACAAAATGCGTAAACAACCCGAAAATGTGAACGCAGGACTACTTACATACCCCATACTAATGGCCGCGGACATACTGATACACCGCCCTGATTTGGTGCCAGTTGGCAAAGACCAAGAGCAGCATTTGGAGATGACTAGGAAATATGCCCGAAGATTTAACAGCATTTATGGCGTCGATTTTTTCCCAGAGCCTGCAGCCTATAACTTTGGCACTGAACTAGTTAAGATTCCTGGGCTAGATGGCTCGGGCAAGATGGGCAAGAGCGAGGGCAACGGAATTTACCTGGCTGACACAGACGAGCAAATACGCAAGAAGGTGATGCGCGCAACTACCGACTCGGGACCTACGGAGATGAATTCGGTTGTGAGCGAACCTGTTGAAAATATATTTACTCTGATGAACATTGTTTCGGAAAAATCTGCTGTTGAGAGCTTTAGAACCGACTACGCAAATTGTTCGATTAGATATGGCGACTTGAAAAAACAACTGTCCGAAGATATTATTAAGTCTGTCGCTCCGATAAGGGAGAGGATTTTGGAGATTAAGGGCAACGAAAAATACCTGCGCGACGTAACTGAGTTCGGCGCACAAAAAGCGCGCGAATCGGCACGCGAGACTATTAAACAGGTGAGAGAAATTATGGGGCTACGCAAAATATAGGATGCGATTTATAAAAGAAAGATATTATAATTTTAGATGATAGATAGAGATACGATAGATAGGATTTTTGCTGCCGCTGAGGTAGCAGATATAGTTGGCGAATTTGTGCAATTAAAGCGCAAGGGGGTCAACTACACTGCCTGCTGTCCGTTTCACGACGAGAAAACGCCCAGTTTTATCGTCTCTCCGGCTAAGGGGCTCTACAAATGCTTCGGGTGCGGCAAAGGGGGCAACGCCATTAACTTTGTTATGGAGCACGAAAAACTGACCTACCCCGACGCACTGAAATGGGTCGCGGCTAAGTATGGCATAGAAGTCAAAGAGAAAGAGCTAACACAAGAGGCGATACAGGCCAATGACGACCGAGAAAGTATGATGATTGTGACGGCTTGGGCATCAGAATTTTTTATCAATCAGATGCAGCAGGACGAGGGAAAAGCAATAGCGCAGAGCTATTTTAAACAGAGGGGATTTACGCCTAAGACGATGAAAACGTTTGGGCTCGGATACTGCCCCACTGGCAATCTTATGACAAAAAGTGCGGTTAGAGATGGGTATAAAGAGGAGTTTCTGGTCAAAACAGGGCTTTCGATTAAAAGCGAAGAGAGAGGCGACTATTTTGATAGATTTAGAGAGAGAGTGATGTTCCCGATACACTCTGTCAGCGGTAGAGTGATAGGATTCGGTGGGAGGACTATGCGCACGGACAAGAAGATTGCAAAATACCAAAATTCTCCTGAGAGCGAGATTTACCATAAAAGTAATACGCTCTATGGAATCTATTTCGCGAAAAAAGCGATTGTACAGCAGAATAAATGTATCCTGGTCGAGGGCTACACAGACGTAATACAGATGTATCAATCTGGTATTGAGAACGTTGTGTCATCGAGCGGAACGTCATTAACGATAGAACAGGTAAAACTTATCAAGAGATTCGCTAAGAATGTCACGGTGATATATGATGGTGACTCGGCAGGGGTGAAAGCCTCGCTCCGAGGAATTGATATGATTCTCAAAGAGGGACTCGCGGTTAGAGTGGTGCCCCTTCCCGAAGGAGACGACCCCGATAGCTTCGCTAAAAATCACAGTACTAGCGAGATAGAACAATATATTGCCGAAAATGAAGAGGACTTCATTAGCTTTAAAGTAAAAACGCTGCTCGACGACAATACCAAGAACGACCCACACCTGCGCGGTGAGGTAATTGCGGACGTAATTCGCTCTATCGCGGTGATTCCAGACGCCATACAACGCTCTGAGTATGTGAGGGTTTGCGCCGAACTGTTCGACACCGACCGCAAGATGCTTGAAAACGAAGTTCGCCGCAACTACGCCACATTTACCGATGGGCCAATGGGCAGAACTGTGGTCGACAATGCAATCAAAAAAGAACGATTTAAAGAGAACCGTACATCGCAGCCGCCATCGCAACCACCCTTTGACGACTACTACGCTTTCGACCCACCGGGCAAATCTGCAATTGAGCAAACGATACACGAACTTGAAACTGAGATTATTAGCTACCTGATAAAATATGGCGACAAAGAATTTGACTACATTAAATCACCCACCGATATAGTGCAAGTTCCCGTTGACGACACTATAGTTTGGGAACTTGATGTTGATAAAATAGAACCCCTCGACACAATCTACAAAGCGGTGCTCGACCAAAGCAGGGAGATTCTCGAAAAAGGCAACAGAGTTACTACGGCCTACTTTATTAATAACGAAAATCCCGAAATCTCGCAGAGAGTAGTTAACGTTATCACACGCGACGAAGGGCATAAAGCGAGCATTATGTGGGAGAAATTTGACGTCAAGGTGCTCTCCGAAGAGGATATTTTATCGAGCGCCATACCCAAAGCTATCACTATTTACAAGTCTAAAATGATTGAGTACCAGATTGATAAACTGCAGAACGAGCTTCAGCAGACTACCGACGATACGAAAATTATGGAGATACTGACACAGATACAAGAGCGAAATCTATCGCGAACAAAAATATTAAACCACTACGATAGGATTTTATAAACCTAGCAAAGCAAAGCCCTTACAAATATGCTATATTTCATAAAACAGATATTCGAAGCACTCCGATTTGCGGTCAATAGTGTGATGATTAACAAGATGCGAACTCTACTCTCGCTGATGGGAATCACTATTGGTATATTCGCAATCGTGTCGGTGTTTACAGCCCTCGACTCGATAGAGAGGTTTCTCAAAAGCAACCTCGAAACGTTTGGCGCTACAACACTTTATGTCGACAAATGGCCGTGGATGCCCGAAGAAGATGGTGTCTATAAATGGTGGAAATATGCCAATAGGCCAAACTTTAATATTAAAGAATTCACCGAAATTTCTGACGCACTTGCCGAAAACCTTTCTGCATCGGCTATCACTTTTATGACCAATTTCAACCTCAGGAACGATAAAATCACGCGCCGAACTGGTGTGAATGCGGTTAGTAACGACTATAATAGAGTCGTTGACCTTGACATTGAAAATGGCAGATATTTCACCCTATCCGAGTCGATGAGCGCAAAACCCGTGGCGATATTGGGCGCGGATGTGGCTGACGAACTTTTCGAGGGCGAAGACCCCATCGGAGCGCAAATATATGCCGACGGGCAAAGAGTAACTATTATTGGGGTGATTAAACGACAAGGAGTAAACCCATTCGGGCCCCAAAACGACAAAATGATTATCGTGCCGATTGAATATGCCTCGGCAAGAGTCAACTCCAGATGGTACTCACACACAATGATACTGATGGCTAAACAAGACTCCGATATGACCGAGTTTAAAGCAGTTACAGAACACACTATCAGGCGAATACGAAGACAGCCATACACCGCCGAAAGCAACTTTGCTATGAACGAAGTCTCGGCCGTTAGCAACCAACTCGACACGCTTTTCTCAATGGTTAACCTTATCGGGGGGATTATCGGAGTTTTTGCGATACTCGTGGGAGGATTCGGTGTTGCCAATATTATGTTTGTCTCGGTAAGAGAACGAACCACACAAATTGGTATCCAAAAAGCTGTCGGTGCCAAACCGTATGCCATCCTTATGCAGTTTGTCTTCGAGGCAATTATGCTCTCGGTCGCAGGGGGAATTGTCGGACTTGCACTTATTTGGATACTTGCAATGATTGTAACCCAAATCATAGAATTTAACATCGTCCTAACATTCGAAAACATAGTAGTAGGGCTGTCGATTTCGTCGGTCGTGGGAGCAATCTCGGGAATATTCCCGGCATACAGCGCGGCGTCACTGCCACCTGTAATTGCAATCTACAAAAACAGCTAATAAGATAGATGATAATAAATAAAAGAAATATAAAGATGAAAAACAACATTATTTGGGCACTACTTGTGACTCTACTTTTAGCGGGCTGCACTGAGCCAAAAAGCCGTAACCTGGCCGAATTGGTCAATCCATTTATCGGAACCGAAGGCCCCGGCAACGTTTATCCGGGTGCGCAATCACCATTCGGATTGGTGCAACTTTCGCCCGATTCAGGACAAAGCGGATGGTACCGTATCTCGGGCTACTCGTACCCCGACACAACTATTGCAGGTTTCTCACACACACATCTAAGCGGAACTGGCGCTGGCGACCTTTACGACATTTCATTTATGCCTGCGGTAGCACCATACAAAATCGCAAAAGGCGAACTTGGACTCCACTCAACTTTCTCGCACAAAAACGAGCAGGCACACGCAGGATACTATAGAGTAATGCTCGAAACATACGGAATTAATGTTGAACTAACCGCCACCGAAAGATGCGGAGTACAAAAATACACCTTCCCGAAAAACGACAGCGCTATGATAGCACTCAACCTAGCCAAACATATGAACTGGGACTACCCTATGGGCTCCGACATAAAAATCGTCGATAACCAAACTATCGAAGGCTACCGAATGAGTGAGGGATGGGCGCAAGACCAACGAGTATATTTCGTCACCAAATTCTCTAAACCATTTAACACCAGTGTAGTAGACACATTATATACTAAACACAAAGTTGCTAAATACAATAATATCAAGAACCACAACGCGTCATTCTTCTTCACAACCGAGCAGGGCGAAGCGATAGAGGTAAGAACGGCAATATCGCCAACGTCGGTGGCGAGTGCACATAAAAATATGGCAGAGATTGAGGGCAAAGATTTTGAAACGGTGAGAGCTGAGGTCGAAAAAAAGTGGAACACGCAACTATCAAAAATAGAGGTCGAAAATCCATCTACGGATAGGTTAACTGTCTTTTACACGGCACTTTACCGCACGATGCTCGCACCAGTGCTCTATAATAATATGGATAAAAGCTACCTCGGAGCCGATTACAAAGTGCACGAGGCTGACTTTAATAACTACTCTACTTTCTCGCTGTGGGATACATACAGAGCCGAGCACCCGTTGCTAACGCTTATGCACCCTGAGAGAACTGAGGATATGGTCGAATCAATGATAGTCTTCGCCGAACAAAGCGGAGCCCTGCCGGTATGGAATATGTGGGCAGGCGAAACAGATATGATGATAGGTTACCACTCGGTTCCAGTAATTGTCGAGGCCTATCTCAAAGGTATTCCGATGGACACTGTTCGCGCGCTGAACGCTATGGTCAAAACGGCTAATAGGGACGACTATCGCGCAATAGGTGAGTACAAGAAACTGGGATATATACCAGCACAAACCCACGGCGAAAGCGTATCTATAACGTTAGAGTATGCTTATGACGACTACTGTATCGCAAAGATGGCTGAGAAAATGGGCGAGAAAGAGATAGCAGAGACTTTTTATGAGCGCGGACGTTTTTACAAGAATTTGTTTAACGCCGAGACGGGATTTTTCCAACCGAAAGACACGGACGGAAAATGGTTGAAAGACTTTAACCCTGATACTTACACTACTCATTTTACAGAAAGTAACGCTTGGCACTACAGATTTACTGTCCAACAAGAGCCCGAGGCACTGCGCGATATGTTTGGCGGGGCAAAAGAGTTTGAAACGGCGCTCGATGATATGTTTGAGTACAAAGTTGCCAACAACGATAGTTTACCGATATTTTCTACTGGAATGATAGGGCAATATGTTCAGGGCAACGAACCCTCGCATCACTTTGCATACCTGTATAACTATACTGAAAACCCGGGGAAAATGGACAAATACTTGCATACTATTATGACACAATTGTATCGCAATACCCCCGACGGATTGTGCGGAAATGAGGATTGCGGGCAAATGTCAGCGTGGTATGTCTTCTCGGCAATGGGTATATATCCACAAGACCCAGCATCAATGAAATACGAATTGGGAGTGCCAATTAACCCCAAAACTGTAATGACTATGCCTAATGGTAATAAGTTCACTGTTCTGGCGCACGGCCTTACGGATGAAACTTATAACCCGAAAGAGATTCGCCTTAATGGCACAAAGCTCGAACGTCGCTACATCACATTTGATGAGTTGCAAAGTGGAGCGACACTAGAATTTTTCTTCTAAACTTTAAACAATATAAATGCTATGCTAAAACGTACCGTTCTGCTAATATTAACAGCCGTAATAATCACGGCACTGTTACCTTTTGAGGGTCTAAGTGGACTCAGCACAAAACTGGGACAGGTGTGGGAACGCCCTACGCTGATAGCACCGTTCGACGTCCCTATACTCAAAACTAGGAAACAAATCGAGAGCGACACCGAAAAGATAAATAGCTCTTACACACCGGTTTATCGCCTTGATACGCTTTTTGCGGCTAAAGCATCCCCGAAACTCCAAGAGATATATCACAGGGGGGTTCTCCAACAAAGCGAATGGGACAAAAACCAAAATAACAACATAAGGATTGTCAATGGTAACGACCTAAAAACGGTTCCTACGATAGAGGTCTACTCGACCAACTCAGCAATAGATACACTGCGTGCAATCGAAGCGCAAACGCGCGTTGTGGCCAACCTTGTCTATGACGAGGAGCTCAACAACGCCTTCAAACACGACGAACTCAAGGAGCTGTCGAATACTCGAGGAATAGTGAGAGCGGGTGAAATACTAATCGCGAACAACGAACTGATTGACCAACCAAAAAAACTACTACTCGACTCATACTTAGGTATTTACCACCAACGCGTAGGCAGCCAATCGGCTTGGATATGGAGCACTCTGGGGCGTTTCTTGGTAGTCCTAATGATACTTCTGGTCAATATAGCATTCTTACGACGCATAGATGGATTCAGAAAAAACGACCCCTTCAAACCGCTAGTTTTCACATTCCTGCTCTACCTATTAGTTGTCGGAATGGTCGCGCTTTCATTGCAATTCGACCGAATAAGCCCCCTAGTAGTCCCCCTACCAATTGTCGCCGTATATCTATTGATGTTCTTCAACCTGAGAGTCGCAGTTTATGGCAACCTTTCTATCACACTAATTTGCTCGCTGTTCGTACAAAATCCAACTGAGTTCGTGCTAATCAACTTCCTCGCCGGGATGGTCGCCATATATATGATGCGCAACATCTACCATAGAGCCGACTTCTTTAAGGCTATCGGTGCAATTTTTGCGGTCGAAATGGCAACGGTCATAGCGGTCGAGCTTACAGCAAGCGCCTCTCTGTCAATGGACACAGCCTACAATATAATCTATCTAATAGTTAACAACCTTGCACTTCTGGCAATGTACCAAGCGGTTTATTTAATAGAAAAACTGTTCAAATTTGTCTCCGACCTAACACTACTAGAGCTATCGGACACAAATCAAAAACTACTACTCAACCTCGCACAAAAGGCGCCCGGAACATTCCAGCATACCCTACAAGTTGCAAATCTAGCAGAGGGAGCAGCCGCGGCAATAGGTGCAAAACCACTTCTTGCAAGATGCGGAGCACTCTATCACGATATTGGCAAAATGCAAAACCCATTCTATTATGCCGAAAACCTAAGCGGCTCGTTCAATCCTCACAACGACCTAATGCCCCTGCAAAGTGCCGAACTTATCAAAGCGCACGTAACCGACGGCGCCGAAATTGCGCGCAAACAGGGGATTCCTCAAATAATAATTGACTTTATCGAACAGCATCACGGAAATTCGTTAATATTCTTCTTCTACTCCAAAGCACTCGAACTTGCCAAACAAAATGGTCAAGCAGAAGTCAATGAAAGCGATTTTAGATACCCCGGGGTTAATCCGAAATCGAAAGAGACATCTATATGTATGATGGCCGATTCGGTCGAGGCAGCTTCGAGGTCGCTCCCATCGTACGAAAAAGAGCCGCTCGAGAAACTTGTCGATAAAATTATTGATACGCAAATCCGAGAAGGACTGCTCAATAATAGCGAACTGACTTTTGCCGAAGTAGGACAGGTCAAAACGTTCTTTAAACAAAAACTCAACAATATCTACCACGGTAGAATAGCATACCCAGCCCGCAAAGAAGAGTAAATATACTTTGAATTGCCCAATAATATATATTATTTGCACCTTATGAAAACACCAATTATTATAGCCGGACCTTGTAGCGCGGAAAGTGAAGAACAACTCATCAATACCGCCCAACTACTAGCTGCCACAGGCAAAATCACAGCACTTAGAGCGGGCGTATGGAAACCACGCACCAAACCAGGGTGCTTTGAAGGACGCGGCGAAGAGGCGCTGCCGTGGCTCAAAAAAGCCTCCGAACTCACCAACCTACCCGTTGCAATCGAAGTGGCTAATTCTATGCACGTCGAACTTGCACTCAAACACAATATCGATATACTTTGGATAGGAGCACGCTCCACCGTCAACCCGTTTACTGTTCAAGAAATCGCTGACGCACTCAGAGGCTCGGGGAAAAAAGTAATGATAAAAAACCCAATAAATCCAGATATAAACCTATGGAGCGGAGCGGTTGAACGCTTACAAAAATCTGGCATTGAGGACATTACACTTATACACCGAGGATTCTCGAGCTACACTCCCGTAACATACCGAAACCCACCTATGTGGCATATCGCCGTAGAAATGCGCGAACGACACCCACAAATCCCAATGATATGCGACCCCTCACATATGGCTGGCAAAAAAAAACTCATCGCAGGGCTATGTCAAGAGGCCGCCGACCTATCGTATGACGGTCTTATCATTGAATCTCACAACAAACCCTGTGAGGCACTCAGCGATAAGAACCAACAGCTTACGCCCGAGGAACTCAACATTATACTGGATAATATCGACTGGAGACAAGGCGATACTCAGGAGCCAAACTACATACTCAAAATCGAACGATACAGAGACTATATCGACCAAAGCGATGCCGAAGTCCTACAAATACTAGCCAATAGAATGAAAATGGCCGAACGAATTGGAACCGCAAAAAGAGCTGCTGCTGTGGCAATTTACCAACCAGGTAGATGGGATAAAATCGTTCGCGAAACAATGCAGAAGTCCGAACAACTAGGGCTCTCTGACGAATTTATAAGAGACCTCCTCAACGCTATGCACGCCGAAAGTATAAGACACCAACGCAAAATTATGAGCGAAAAAATCTAACCCAAAATATTTATAATACTAATATAATACAGAATCATAAAATGAACAAAAGACTATATAGCTGGATTCCCAACGCACTGACACTCTGCAATGTGATAACGGGTTTTATTGCCCTAACTTACGCGCTTCAAGGCGATTTCACAACAACATTTCTACTGGTAATAATCGCCGCAATATTTGACTTTTGCGACGGACTAGCAGCACGCACACTCAAAGCCTACTCGAATATCGGCAAAGACCTCGATTCTCTTGCAGATATGGTTAGCTTCGGAGCTGTCCCAACAGCTGTTATGTATATGGTTTTGAGCCAAAGCCAAATCCCCGAACTAAAATACTTGGCACTTTTAATCATAGCTTTCTCGGCTTTGAGACTTGCTATATTTAATAACGACGAGAGCCAAGCAACCGAATTCCGAGGACTCCCAACGCCTGCCGCTGCACTGTTTTTTGCGAGCTACGCAATCTCTGCCGCCCACCTTCCTGTCTACGCGCACGTCATAGCAGTCGTTATTGTCGCAACGCTTTTAGTTGCAAACATCAGAATGTTTTCATTTAAATTCAAATCCTTAGGATTCAAGGACAATTCGGTACGTTATATTTTTCTAGTCGGAGCGATTGCACTATCAATTTACCTAGCATTGGCAATTGAAGGCGGAGGATATATGATTCCTGCGTGCATAATACTACTGTATATAGCGACCTCAATTCTCTACAGTTTCTGCCCAAAATCGAGGGCGTAATTTCTTTTGCGCGATATGTTTTGAGTTAGTTGGGCTCAGCGTTTAGACGAGCTCTCCGAGGAGTGTCGCGCCAGTACAGCTGGTAATTTTCACCATCACGTAGTCGCCAACTTGCGTCTCGAGACGGTCAAAAACTACAACTTTATTTTGGCTCGAACGGCCATACATTCTTAGGTTAGAGCGTTTTGATTCTCCTTCGACGAGGACCTCAAATACTTGCCCGATATCTCTTTTATTACTTTCGAGTGATAGGGCGCTTTGCGTAGCAATGATTTCGTTTAGTCGTCGAGTTTTTTCGTCTTCGCTAACGTCGTCTGTCATAGTTTTGTGCGCTTTGGTATCGGGTCTCATAGAGTACTTATACATATATGCAAAGTCCGACCCAGCCTCTTTCATAAGTGAGATTGTATCGAGGTGGTCTTCCAAAGTTTCGGAGCAAAATCCGGCTATAATATCGGTTGTAACCGAGCAATTTGGGACAACACGTTTGATAGTAGCGATACGCTCAAGGTACCATTCTCTAGTATATTTCCTATTCATCAGTTCGAGCATTCTGGTGCTCCCAGACTGCGCTGGCAGGTGAATAGCTTTACATAGATTCGGTGTTTTGGCGATTATATTTATGACATCATCCGAGAGGTCTTTGGGGTGTGATGTTGAGAATCTAACACGAAGATTTGGCGCAAGGTTAGCAACCATTTCGAGCAGTTGTGGGAATCCTATTTCGTTATCTTTATATGAATTTACGTTTTGGCCGAGCAGTGTAACTTCTTTATATCCGTTGAGCATCAGCTCTTTAACCTCATTAATAATGGTGTCGTGTGGTCTACTTCTTTCGATACCTCGAGTGTAGGGCACCACGCAGTACGAGCAGAAATTGTTACATCCTCTCATAATGCTAACGAATGCCGAGACGCCATTTTTATCGAGTCTAACGGGTGCAATTTCGGCATAAGTTTCTTCTCGCGAGAGTAGTGTATTGATTGCAAGTTTGCCGTGCGCGGCGAGTGCGACAAGTTTTTGGATATCACGATATGCGTCTGGTCCGACAACAATATCGACGGCTTTTTCTTTTTCGACCAATTTCTCTTTCAGTCTTTCGGCCATACAACCGATAACTCCAATGATTAGGGCGGGGTTTTTCTTTTTATAGAATTTAAGTTCTTTCAATCTTCCCCAGACTCTAAGTTCGGCGTTATCTCTAATAGCGCAGGTATTGACAAGTATAAGGTCAGCTTCCGTGGGTAGTTGGGTAATTTCCCATCCGTGATTTTTAAGGATAGATAGTACCACTTCACTATCGCCAAAATTCATTTGGCAGCCATAGGTTTCGATATATATTTTGCCAGCATTATTTGCAAAGAAGAGTCTTTTGCTATTTATTTTCTTCACTAGTATTATGTTTATAAATCTACGTAATTAGTCTTGATATTTGAGTACAATAGCAGTTCTATTCACGTTATAGATTTTGATGTGCGGTTTACCGTTATGGTCAACGGTAAAGAATTGGGAATTATCTTCAATTCTTCCGAAGCCTCCAAATTTTGTATCGTCCGAGTTTAGGATTATTTTATATTTCCCGTGTAGTGGTACGGGCATAAGGTAGTCAACAATTGAATTTTGCGAGTGCCAATTGAGCACAAAAATCAGCCCTGCTTGTTCGAATACAGCCGTTTTATTATTATCATCATTAAGCAGATTGTATCCATACCCAGCATTCAGGATATAGTTATCGTTAACGAGTTTAATCATTTCCTTATCAAATTTGAGTAGGCACTCATATTTAAGGTCATTATTTTGCGCAAGCGACCATTGTCTTCGTGCGAATTGATAGCTCCAGTTATTGTCTTCGCGCGGAAAATCAATCCACTCTGGGTGTCCAAATTCGTTACCCATAAAGTTCATATACCCATCGCCTCCGAGTGATATAGTCATAAGTCTAATCATTTTATGAAGCGCCAGCCCTCTATCCACAACAATACTTTGCGTGTTTTTCGCCATAGCGGTATACATATCAGTATCCATCAATCTAAAGGCGATAGTTTGGTCACCAACTAGTGCTTGGTCGTGCGACTCGCAGTAGGCAATAGTTTTTGTTGATTCAAGTCGATTGCTCATAACGTCCCACATCTCTTGCAGGTTCCACTGTTCGTCCGGAACATCCTTAATATATTTAATCCAGAAATCTGGAATAGCCATCGCTAGTCTATAGTTAAACCCAATTCCTCCGTCAGTGATAGTAGCCGTCATCGCCGGCATCCCACTAACCTCCTCAGCTATAGTAATTGCATCGGGTTTCACCTCGTGCACAAGTTTGTTAGCCAGCGTAAGGTACGTGATTCCCGACCGATTAACTCCGTCGCCAAAGAACGATTGGTATGACCCAAAGTCGGTATAACCGTGATGGTGATAAATCATAGAGGTCACCCCGTCGAATCTAAACCCGTCAAAGTGAAATTCTTCGAGCCAATATTTTAGATTTGAGAGCAAAAGGTGTTGCACTCTAGGTTCGTCATAATTATAAAGTTTTGAGTCCCAGTGAGGTTGATTTCCTTTTTCACCCTCGGGCGAATATAGAAAATCGGTACCATCCATTCTATTGAATCCCTCGGCAGTGTTCTTAACATAATGGCTATGCACTACATCCATAATCACCCCTAATCCAAGGTTGTGCGCCTCTTTAATCAACGTTTTCAGCTCCTCTGGCGTACCAAATCGTGAGCTTGGCGCAAACAAATTTGCAACGTGATAGCCAAAACTCCCATAGTACGGGTGTTCCGCTACCGCCATAAGTTGCACAGTATTATAGCCTAGGTCCTTGATATAAGGCAACATATTTTTTGTAAATTCCACATACGACCCCACTTTTTCCTCCTCCGTAGCCATCCCTATATGCGCCTCGTAGATTATCGGCGTAACGATAGAGTTCATCATAAAGTCGTCTTTGCTCCAATCGAAGCTAGTGGCCGGCTCCCATACTTGTCCGTTAAAATCTTTGGTAGTTTCGTCTTGAACAACACGTTTTATGTAGACAGGAATTCTATCCATTCTCACACCATCGGCACCGAGGATATTTAGTTTTAATAGGCTCTTATGCTGAAGTTTACCGTTAGTAATTTCGTCAGTCAAGAAAATAGACCACACTCCCCACTCATCTTTTTTCATAGAAAACTGCTCTCTGTTCCAGTCATTCCAGTCTCCGAAAACAGACACTTCCTTCGCACCCGGTAGGAACTCACGAACCCACCAACCAGATAAATGGTCGTCGCGGCGTACACCGTAAAATAAATGAGCATTTGCAAAGTCGTAAATCGACCCAGAATTACGCTCAATCTGATGGATTCTATCCAAATATAAGTTGTGACGATATTCAATTTCACTCGCTACAGGCCTAAGCCATTCGTCAGATTCGATTACTGGTAGTATGTTATTTTCCATATTGCACAAATGAGTTAATCAATAAGATTTTGGTGTTGGGGCAAAGATAGTAATTATATATGACTTATTGAGAGATGTGAGGGTAAAATTGCTCTAATGGTAATATTGTACTCAAGATACAAACTTATTTAATATTTTTTAAGCATAAAAAAAGCTGCTTTTAAGAATTTTTTGAATAACAATCTAATGGATTAAGTCTTCGCTACTAGGGCGGTGATAGCACAAAGCTGCAGCACACAGAAAAACTAAGTGCCCAACTACTCGCTAATGCAACGCACAGGAAAGCCGTTTGAGCGGTTATTAGCGTTATTGGGGTTGACTGCTCCCGAATTGAATTCTAAGTTGTATCCGTTGGTAGCACTATTAGGAGTTGACATCCAGGCATAACCGTTGGAACCTACGTTGTAGAACTTACCATTGGAGTTGTTACGGTAGCCGCTGGCGGGGAAGAAGGACCGCCAAACACCCAAACATAAAATGGCCGTGGCAAAATCTGTCGAATTAAAGTAACCTCTATTGGTGTGAATACAACATCAATACAGTGAGATAAATCTATGTAAGGTCGAAGTATTATAAGTATGGCTCTGACTGTACAATAAATCATTATAGTACAAGCAAAGCGGATTACTGACTTTATCGTGCCTCTCTACTGCACACTCAAGTTAATTGAGCATACAATACTCTGGACAGCATAAATATTATAAATCGTTTTCAAAAAAATCCCAAAAACAGCTCTATGAATAAACATTGAGTTTGTATATGGTAATGTAAAGTTACGATAAAATATTTAAAAAGATAGGTCTACTGAAATTATTTAACAAAAAAAAGATGAAACATTAAGTCTTAACAACTCGATGGAGTCGCACAGAACAAAAACTCACAGGAATACTAGTGACCCACCACTCGCTAATGCAACCTGCGAAAAAACCGTTTCTGTAGTTATTCTGGTAGTTGCCTAGGTGTCCACGTCACTAGATAGAAGCTCAAATAATACCCGTTTGGGGTATCCTCAGGAATAGTCATACAATTGAACCCATCGACCTAGGTTGCTGCACAGGCCATCGTGATTGTTACGGTAGCAGCTGGCGGAAATCTCAGCAATATCTCGCAAGATAATTTAGAGCAGGTCTATTGAATAGGAATAATCACAGGGGGTTGGCATAGTTCGTTGGCACAATGAGGAAAACCTATGTGCGAGGTGGTCGGTGTAATAGGTATAGTTTTGCGCTACAATATTAAATTATAGTAAAAATACGAAATACAGGCCATATCATACCACACTACCGCACACCTAGTAAGACTAAGTATACGGTAGTATAGGCAGGATTTTATTTAAAATTACTGTTTCTTTAGAGAAAAGTAATTTAAAGCAAAACGGCTTTTAGGATAATTTAGGCAGCAGAAAGAGCTGTATTGATAAAGAATACAGTCGCAACACCAAGTATAGCGTAAAGTTCTGGGAATGCAACAAGGATAAGTGATTTCCCGAATACATCGTGACCGTTACCAATAGCGCTTATGGCATTAGCAGCAAGTTGTCCTTGTCTAAGTGAGCTCCAAAGCGAGACAAGTCCAAGAGCAAGTCCACCGCCAAAGATAGCAGCAGCCGAGCCAATTGTGATAGTGTCAACGAGGTGTCCTTTTAGTAGGAAGTATCCAAGGAATCCATAAAGTCCTTGAGTAGAAGGCAGTGCACAAAGCATCATATAGCTACCGAAGGCATCTGCATTTTTTTTCATAGCGCCGACAGCGGCATTTCCACTAATAGTAGTTCCGTAGCAGCTACCGATACCCGAAAAGATAAGCATAGCGGCGATTCCAAGATAGGCAATAAGAATTGGTTCCATAGTAATTTGTTTTTTTAAGTTTAGTTATTTAGTTTATTAATTATTTTATTCGTTTTCTTTATTATGTTTTTTGAGAGGTTTGAAATCCCTGCCTCCCCCTTCGAACTCCGCATTTTTGTAGAACTCCACAAACGTAAGTCTAACAGGGTGCACAAATGCTCCCAGGGCGCTGATAAATATATTGAGTCCGTGTCCGACAAGTAGTATTAGCAACATAATTATAGGGCTCACAACCGGTATATCTCCACTTAGTCCGATAGACAATGCATTGAAAACCTGTGCGATAATGGTTCCGGCAAGTCCTATGGCAAAAAGTCTGACATACGATATAAGGTCACCAATTATGCCCGTCGCTTGCTCATAGACACTATAAACTCCACTCCCAAGATTGACCAACGGGTTTTTCTTCGGCGAATTAAAAAAGAGTATAAGAACACCAGCCACACCAAGCGTAATTTGGTATGCAAGAGCGTCAAAATTATACCAGCTAGCTAAATCGAGATAAGCTAATCCGCTAGCAATGAACAATATACACCATCCGAGGCTAGAGAGTCCGTAGACAAAGCTCCCGCCACGTTTTGACCTATTGAAAATCCTAAGGATTTGCCCGAATAGCACTTGTACGACACCCATTCCGATGGCTACGTTAAACATATTATTTGTGTCGATGATATAGTTTCTCAAATCTCCGAGCGCTTCAACTTTAACGAGTTCAATTCCAAAGATGTTCCCTGTGAGCGTACCCATAATGACGGTAGCAATAGCAAGGAAAATTCCGAGCCACGCAAAATCTTTGAATTTAGCAGGTATTTTTTTCCACATAACGATTATACCGAGCATCAAAAGCAGCCCATAACCAGCGTCGCCAAAACAAACTCCAAAGAAGAGCATAAAGAATGGCGCGAAGAAAGGAGTTAAATCGAGTTCGCGGTAACTTGGTAGCATATATAGACTACCGATGGGTTCAAAAATGCGAGCAAAGAATGAGTTTTTAAGTTTTATCGGAGGGTTATGGTCCCTCGATGGCTCTTCCTCCATAAAAATAATATCTTGTGTTGCAGCAAAGTCAATGATTTTCTGCGCGTCTTGTTCTATCGACCATCCCTCGATAATTCGGAGATTATCATCGGCATAGCTATCGCCCGAGGCCAATGCCACGTGCATATCTAGGTCTTCTGTAAGAGTGCGTGCAAGTGCAGAAATAGAGTTTTCGGCTGCCGCAATAATAGACATTTCGTCACGCTTAGCTTCGATTTCAAGCTCCATTTGAGCGAGCTGTAATTTCATTTCGCTTTCAGAACATACTGGTTCTTTAATCTCGTGGGCGGGTAAATCGACAACAGTGTTTTCATCCTCAAGTATCACAACAAAATAGGTTCTCCCCACCACAGTATCAATAACTTCGATAGGATATTTCGTCCCCCATTGCTGGTCAAATTTACTTTCCGGGCACTGGTAGAACTTAATAGTCAAGCCTTTAGCCTTGAGTGCATCGAGAATTTTCGAGTCGAAATCACCCCATACTTTAAGATACTCACTTTCGCGTCTTTTGGTATCAATATGATTATAGAGTTTATCAATTTCGTCCGATAGTAGTGTCCATTTCGCAGCCGCATCATTAGGATTAAGGTCCGTAATTTTAGTAGGGTGCGCTGTGATATGTTGGTGCGCGCCGATTTGTTTTGAGACGTTAATAAGTTTAGCGATAGAATTTTTTAGTTTCGCAGCTTTCTCATCGTCCAAATTGGCGTTTGTTTTAGATATAGTAATGTCGACCATTCCGACTTCGCGCAGTTCGTCCAAGAATTTTGGAACGTCCGCACAAAATAGTAGGAACTCGTATCGTCGCATTGGGTTAATCATAGTCTTTTATTTTTTTAGGCGTTGTTAGCCGCGTTTTCAATTCTCTCTTTAACGATTTTCTGTGCCGATTTAGACAAGTTTTCTTCATCCTCAAGGAATCGTTTAATCTTGCGCATCGCTTCCTGATACCCAGGAATCTGCACTTTTTCGTAAAGGTTAACTTTCTGCGTAGTCTTCTTCCTAGCTTTTTCAATCAATTCACTTCGACGAATAAAAACCGCGCTCTCAATTCCAATTTGCGCAAGGCTTTTGAGAATTTCGACCCCATCCTTAATCCACATAGGCGAAGTAAATGGGTTGTATGGTTTGATTTGATATTCAACCTCATCGAGCGATGGAATCATAACACCAGCAATCTTATCGGCCGAGAGTTTCACGTCCACAACCTTTACCAGCGCAGGGTCAAATTCACCCCATAGGCTAACCATATAGTCATAGTCATTAATGAGGGTTTCGAGTTTTTCGTCAAGCTCCTTTGCTTTGTCCTTCGCTTTTTTGACCTCAAGGCGCAGCGCCGATTCCTTACTTTTGATAGTAGGTAGGGCTCGTTCACGCATTTTGAGCTGCTTAGACAGGTCGGTGAGTGATGTTTTATTAAATTGATATTTAATCATTTTTGTTTATTTTTTTCTTTTGTGCCAATCTTCCTATAAGCCAGAATGTAGGTATTCCGACCGCAAATTGTGCAATCGTTACCACTGCAAATTTATCCCAGGTAAACTCAATTACTTCATCAGTAATCAACAATCCCCATACAGTAATACCAACCATAGTTAATATCCATATTATCAGCATATATTTACAGGCTTTTGCTAGCATAATTTCTGAGGATTAGTTTATTTCCAATACTTGTCAGTAATAGATTCTTTGATTGCCACTTCTTCTTTGGTAAAATACTTAGCAAACAGCTCCCAGGCCGTATCAAGCATTTCATTAATAGGAATATTCACATCAATTGCCAGCAGTTTTTCCGAGTAATCCTTAGCAAATTCGAGCGAGCGAGCGTCATAATCGGAAAGGTCAAATCCATTTTCGAGTTTCGTTCTCGCCGAAGCAGCATCGGCATAAAGTCTAACCGCTGCATTCATTACTTGCGGGTGGTCTTCTCTGGTTTTCTTACCAATCACAAGCTGTTTCAGCCTCGAGAGTGACCTAAATGGGTCAACAATAACTTTCCCTATCTCCGCATCATTACGCAAGAACAGCTGTCCTTCAGTAATATAGCCCGTATTATCAGGCACTGCGTGGGTGATATCACCATCATTAAGAGTCGTTACCGCAAGTATTGTAATAGAGCCTCCCGTTGGTAGTTGCACAGCTTTTTCATAAATTTTAGCAAGGTCAGAGTACAGCGAGCCCGGCATAGAATCCTTTGATGGGATTTGGTCCATACGGTTCGATACAATTGCTAGTGCATCAGCATAAAGCGTCATATCTGTGAGCAGTACAAGCACTTTTTCGTTTTTATCAATTGCAAAATATTCTGCCGCAGTTAGTGCCATATCCGGCACAAGTAGTCTTTCGACAGGAGGGTTATCAGTAGTATTAACAAACGCTACGATTTTACTCAACGCTCCGGCATTATCGAAAGTGTTTTTATAAAATAGGTAGTCATCATTTGTCATTCCCATCCCACCAAGAATAATTCTATCAACATCCGCACGCAGCGCAACCATAGCCATTACTTGGTTATACGGTTGGTTTGAGTCGGCGAAGAAAGGTATTTTCTGTCCCGATACGATAGTATTATTAAGGTCAATTCCAGCAATCCCAGTGGCGATAAGTTCTGAGGGTTGCTCGCGTCTAAATGGATTCACCGCAGGTCCTCCAGTTTCACGCTCTTCGCCCTGTATATCAGCTCCTTGAATAGGTTTGCCATAAGCATTAAAGAATCTTCCGCACAGTTCCTCGCCGACTTTAAGCATCGGGGGGTGTGAAAGGAAAGTCACTTCTGCATTAGTAGGTATATTATCTGTTCCCTCGAACACCTGCAGTGTCACTTGTTCTCCGTTAATTTTCACCACCTGTGCCAATCGTCCATTGACCGTAGCAAGCTCTTCGTTCATAACGCCTTTGGCGTTGAGCGAAACAGTCGCTTTGGTGATAGCTGTTAGGCTGGTGTATATTTTTTGAAATGCGCTCATTAGTATATATATATTTAGTGCTTTAAAAAGTTGGTTAAAATTAGATAGTTTTCTCCGCTACGATATCGTCAGCTTGTTTTTGGTACTTATTAAAATCTTCGCCCTGAAACTCAGAATAGTTCATCTGTCTCAGCGCATTGATAAGTTTTTTGTAGTATGTAATACATTCTTCAAAGTCCGCAAAGTCAAACGCTCTAGTGCATATATCCATAATTTTTTCAAACATATATTTCTGTCTTTCCATCGGACAATTAGAGTCCATTTTGTCAAAACTATCTTGCTGCAAAATCACGAAATCAATAAGTTCGGACTTCCAGAATCTATCGTGATATTCGACAGGTACGCCGTCATCTCCCAATATATTAATCTGTTCGTATGCTTCTTTCCCTCTTTGCACCAAAGTTTTTGCGCTCATCACCTGCGGCACCCATTGTGCCCCAAGTTTTTCGGCAAGAAATTCTTCGATTTCAGGGTATTCCAAGTATTTTGAGTAGCTATCAAGCGGGTCAATTGCAGGGTATCTTTTCGAATCAGCACGCGACTGTTGCAGTGCATAGAAGCATCTGGCCGCCTTTTTGGTTGATTCCGTTACTGGTTCTTTCAGGTTACCCCCCGCAGGAGAAACTGTTCCAAGGAACGTAACCGAGCCAGTCCCACCATCAATAAGGTGTACGTATCCTGCTCTGGCATAAAATTCGGAAATAATAGCTGGAAGGTCCATCGGGAACGCATCAGGTCCCGGAAGTTCCTCAAGTCTATTAGACATTTCTCTAAGCGCTTGCGCCCATCTAGAAGTAGAATCGGCAAGAAGCAGTACTTTATATCCCATCGCTCTGTAATATTCACCAAGAGTCATCGCCGTATAAACCGAAGCTTCTCGGGCCGACACAGGCATATTCGACGTATTCGCGATAATAACCGTACGTTCCATCAGCTTACGCCCTGTTCTGGGGTCGTCGAGTTCTGGGAACTCAACAAAAGTTTCCACAACCTCGTTGGCACGTTCGCCACAAGCCGCAATAATAATAATATCGGCATTCGCTTGTTTCGATATAGCGTGTTGCAGTACAGTTTTCCCTGCTCCGAAAGGTCCCGGGATAAACCCTGTACCACCCTCAGCGAGAGGATTAAACGTATCAATAGCTCTCATACCAGTTTCCATAACTTTGGATGGTCTTGGTTTGTCAGTATGAACTTTGATAGGCAGTTTGACCGGCCATTTTTGCACCATAGTGACTTTATATTCTGCTCCATCTTCGTTCGCAACAGTAGCTACGTGGTCCGTAATAGCATAATTCCCTGCCTCACATATCCATTTAACAGTAAGGTTTCCTTTAATAATAAAAGGCACCATAATTCTATGTTCTAGCCATCCTTCTTTCACCCATCCGAGCCACGAGCCAGCTTGCACCGCATCGCCAACTTTAGATAAAGGAGTGAAGTCCCAGGTTGATTTCATATCAAGCGGGTCTGTATAAGAGCCTCTTTCGAGGAACACGCCTTCCATAGTTTGCAGGTCATTTTGGAGTCCATCATATATTTGCGACAAAATACCAGGTCCAAGCGTCGCCTCAAGCATATTTCCTTGAAACTCAACTTTAGCTCCCGCCGATAGCGAACGAGTTGACTCGAACACCTGCGCGAAAATCTTTTCTCCGTTAATTTTAATAACCTCAGCCATCAGCTTAGTCCCTCCGAGCTCGATAAAACATATTTCGTTTTGTGCC